>JAIXZQ010000164.1 GCA_027489475.1 Methylophilus sp. | reverse complement strand
CCACATAAAAAAATTGGACTGGCGCGTAAGCGGACAATAAAATTAATTTACAATTGTTAGCATTGCTTGTTGCTGGAGTCCATCATGGGGCTGGCAGTACTTTACAGTCGTGCCATCAGTGGTATGGATGCCCCCGAAGTGGTTGTCGAGGTGCATTTGGCCAACGGTTTGCCCAGTTTTACCATCGTTGGGCTGCCAGAAACAGAAGTCAAAGAGAGCAAAGACCGCGTACGCGCGGCCATTCAAACGGCGCAATTTGAGTTTCCGGCCCGCAGGATTACCGTCAATTTGGCGCCAGCAGACCTACCAAAAGAAGGGGGCCGTTATGACTTACCGATTGCGCTCGGCATTCTCGCCGCCTCTGGACAACTACCCAAGAGTCATCTGAAACAGTATGTGATTGCGGGTGAGTTGGCGCTCACCGGCGAGTTGCGGCCAGTGCGCGGAGCGCTGGCGATGACGCTGAGCCTTTGTCAGCAAACAATGCATCCTCCGCTGACAACGATATTACCGGTTGAAAGTGCCCAAGAGGCCAGCTTGGTGGAAGGCTGCACAATTTTGGCGGCAACATCATTACTCGAAGTGTGCGCTCACCTGACGGGCAAACAACCATTGCCCGTCGCCACCCCACCACCCCACACCATCACTTCTGCTTTACCAGATTATTGCGAGGTTAAAGGACAGCGCCGCGCCAAACGTGCGCTAGAAATTGCTGCTGCCGGACAGCATAGCGTGTTGATGTGTGGCCCGCCAGGTACCGGCAAAAGTATGCTGGCGCAGCGTTTTATCAGTATTTTGCCGCCCATGACCACGCAACAGGCGCTGGAAAGTGCCGCAATCTTGTCGTTGGCGGGATTGTTTCCGGCAGGTGCATGGCGGCAACGCCCATTTCGCGCGCCGCATCACACTGCATCGGCGGTGGCCTTGGTCGGCGGGGGCAGCGTACCAAGGCCGGGTGAAATCAGCTTAGCGCAACACGGCGTACTGTTTTTAGATGAATTGCCTGAATTTGACCGCAAAGTGTTAGAGGTCTTGCGTGAACCGCTTGAGAGCGGACACATTACGATTTCACGGGCGGCACGTCAGGCCACGTTTCCAGCGCGCTTTCAACTATTGGCGGCCATGAACCCTTGTCCATGTGGCTACTATGGCCACTACCAGCAGCGTTGTCGCTGTTCACCCACGCAGATTTTGCGCTATCGCCACAAACTTTCGGGCCCCTTGTTGGACCGTATCGACATACTGATAGATGTTCCAGCACTGCCGCCAGACGAACTGCAAACACACAGCATGGCCGAAACCAGCGCCGAAATACAAGCCAGAGTACTGCGGGGGCATGCGCGACAACTCCAGCGTCAGGGCAAAGCCAATGCGGCACTCGGTCCGTTGGAGATTGCCGAGGTGTGTGTGTTGGGTGATGCAGGCCGCGCGCTGTTACAAGCGGCCATTATCAAATTTTCTTTATCTGCGCGCAGCTATCACCGCATTTTGCGGGTGGCACGCACCATTGCCGATTTGGCTGACCATGTCCAGATCAGTGAAGCGCATTTGGCAGAAGCGTTACAATACCGCCGTGATGATGCAATGAAAGGCTAGCCATGCAGTTATACGATGTCAGTATTGCCCCCTTGCTGCGCAATCTTGAAAACCTCAAACATATCCTCAGTGAAGGCGAGGCCTATGCAACGCAAAAAAAGGTCGCGGCAGAAGTCGTACTGAATAGCCGATTGGCTGTCGATATGTACCCACTCATCAAGCAGGTGCAACTGGTGAGCGATATGAGCAAAGGCGCAGGCGCTCGCTTGGCCGGCTGGGAGATTCCGGTGTATGCCGACGATGAACTCAGCTTTGCGGACCTCTACGCCAGACTGGATAAAACGATGGCTTTTTTACAGCAGATTAGCCCAGCCGATGTCGCAGAAGGCGCGTCACGGCCTGTCACCTTGACCATACGCAAAGTTGAGCTCAGCTTTACTGGACTGGAGTATCTCGAAAAATGGGCAATGCCAAATGTGTATTTTCACACCACCACCGCCTATAACATTTTGCGCCATTTAGGCGTGCCATTGGGCAAAACCGACTATCTGGGGCAAAAACGCTAAGCGGTGTTTTTAAAGCATGTTTAGGCGTGTATTGGGTGTCATTAGCGCTCGCCATGCCACCACAAGTCCTGCCGCCAACACAACTCACTTGCGCCAATACACCGCGTCTGCAGATTGGCTAACCAGCATGGCTCGTCGACGCAGCGTTTCATAAGCTTCATCTTCAGAAATCTGTTGTTTTTTAGCCTCTATCGTTGCGGCTAGTTTTGCCCGCTTCACCCAAGCTGGATTTTCGCGATAGCCTCTATCTTGCATACACATTTCTAACACATGCGCTTGCCGCGCCGCTTTTTCTAGGCGCTGAAAAGGATAGAGCTCTGGCAAACTGGCAGCGGCTTTGCTGGCAATCAAATCACATTGATTAATAGCCTGCCCAAGGGCAGAAGGTGCGCGCTCAGAGGTCCCTTCGTGCAACATTTGCCAATATGCAACCCCTGCATATACCAATCCTGCCAGCACACCGGCGCTTATAAGCCATTTGGTTTGCATGTGTATTCCTTTTTCAATGAATTGTGAAGTTGTCCACTGTTTGCGCGCCCCTGCGCTGCAAGGCGCATGTCTTGTCATCAAACACTCATGCAAACTTCATGCCTTCGTCATACAACATTTCTAAGCTTTCTGCGTGGTGAAAGCGTTACTAGCCCCTAGGCACACACTTTAGAAATGCGCAGCGCTGCCGATAAAGAGTTAATCGCTTAGTGATTCGCACTTTGCGGAGCGCTGACGGACTAAAGGCTACACAACGCACCAAACACAGAGACTCGCTTTACAGACAAGCAACATAATAAAAGGATTCAATATGAACGAGTGGCAAGAAGAAACGCTGGCTTATCACGCTGGCATCCCAGAGTTAATGACTGCACAAGAGATTATGTATTTGGCCGAAGAAATTGTGGCCGACAGCAATATTCTGGCGATTTATAAACCGGCTGAGTTATCGCTAGAAGTGGTTTAATGTAACCACCCCTTGCAACGGAGGGTGGTTGTAATACGCACAATTTAATAATCAATAAGCGTTTATGCGCAGCTTAACGGCCTTTGCTCGATTCGGGCAATAGCCTGTAGAAAGAACCTTTAGCTTGGTATGTACGTGGGTTGGTTCTATCATGCATCCCCACGCCGTCGACCATAATGCCTGACTGGCTAGACAGTCGTCAAAGCATTGCCTAGAATAAAGTTTCCATCACACTCGCGAGGAGACACATATGTTTATAGGCGCGGTCGGTATCTACACCCTGATTGGTATTTTGATTGCTATTTGCGCGATTTTGTACGTCTTTGCCAAACAAGTAAAATAATGACTAAGCAATCAGGTTTGGCCAATAAAAAAGCCCCATGATGGGGCTTTTTTATTGGCTGTCAGTCTTTACTGAATCAACTCGCGCCAGCTTTGTTTGGTGCCATAACTGCCATTGGTTTTTTG
>JAIXZQ010000209.1 GCA_027489475.1 Methylophilus sp. | reverse complement strand
TGTCTAACGCTGGGCGACAATCTGCAAAAAAACCGTGCAGCATCTTGTCTGTATTGATCGTGGACGTGAATGGATGTGACGACTATGCCCCAGCGAGATTGCGCAATGGTGATGCAGGGCCACGCGAATAGTAAGCGATGTCAAAATCTACGCTGTGCACTCTTGCCCGCGTCTAGACGCAAGCTGGCATTCATAGAGCCTGCCAAGGATAAATCGCACGCAGAATACACCCCATGCTGTTACAAAAGTACGATTGATTAAATACGCTACTGTGTTAACGAGGTAACTGCGTCGCAGGTGGCCGTTTACCCACCACCAAGTCAATCTTCAAGCGCTTGCCAGCGCGTATGACTTCTAACGTCGCTTTGTCGCGTGGTTTAAGCATGGCAATGATATTCAACATAGACTGACTGTCGGTCACGGGTTTGTCGTCAATCGCCACCAAAATGTCTCCAGGCCGCAATCCAGCTTTATCAGCTGGACTATCCAGCAAAACGCCTGCAATCAATGAGCCATTGCCGTTCTTTTGATTAAAAGATTCTGCCAACTCTGGGGTGATGTCTTGTGCTTCTATGCCTATCCAGCCACGCGTCACCGAGCCATTAGAGGTGATTTGTTCCATCACCTGCTGCGCAATGCTCACGGGAATAGCAAAGCCAATGCCCATGCTGCCACCATTACGCGAATAAATTGCGCTATTAATGCCGATTAAATTCCCCTCCACATCAATCAGTGCGCCACCTGAATTACCTGGGTTAATCGAGGCATCAGTTTGGATGAAATTTTCAAATGTGTTGATGCCTAAATGGTTGCGACCCAAGGCACTGATAATGCCTTGTGTCACGGTTTGGCCCACCCCAAACGGATTGCCTATCGCCAGCACCACATCGCCCACTTGCATATGATCACTGTTACTGAAGGTAATTGCAGGTAATTTCTTGCGATCTATTTTTAACACCGCCAAATCGGTATCAGGGTCAGTTCCCACTACGGTGGCCGAGGATTTACTGCCATCACTGAGTGCAACTTCTATTTGATCTGCCGAACTAATGACATGATTATTGGTGAGTATCAGTCCATCAGCGCTGACTATCACGCCACTGCCTAGACTGTTCTCGGGTTGCTCATCCTCCTCGCCGAGATCCTCACCAAAAAAATGTCTGAACAATGGGTCGTTTTTCAGCGCTCGGTGTGGGTCTTGGCTGATGCGGGCCGTAGTGAAAATATTCACCACAGAGGGCATGGCCTTGCTCACTGCAACGCGGTAGCTATTTTTTGCGATGGAGGTTGAGGCCGTGGTCGGCAATTGTTTGATAACCAGTGCCGGTGCGCTCGGTTGCAACAGGTTGGGATAGAATAGCTTGATGACAAATAACACGCCTAGACATACGGTGACGGCTTGTGAAAAAGTAGACCAAAGTTGTCGCATAAACGGCGTTAAAATGAGTAGTCAAATAGACCCCATAGTATATGAGAGTCCGCGATGGAATTAAATCTTCTGGTGAATGAAATCGCCAATTATTTGCAGGTATCACAATTTCAGGACTATTGTCCCAACGGCTTGCAGGTAGAGGGACGGGCCGAGGTCAAGCACATAGTCAGCGGCGTCACCGCCAGCCAGGCCCTGATTGACGCGGCTATTGCTGCAAAGGCCGATGCCATTTTGGTGCATCATGGCTATTTTTGGCGGGGTGAGGCGGCTGAAATCACTGGGCCCAAACGGCAACGCCTGAAAAAATTACTCAGTCATGACATTAGTTTGTTGGCCTATCATTTGCCGCTAGATGCCCACCCTGTGGTGGGCAATAACGCGCAACTTGGCAAGGTGTTGCAATGGCCAATTTTGCGTTATCTAGATCACAAGAATATGCTGCCTGTCACTGAACTAGACGCCCCGCAACCACTGGCGGAGCTAGTGGCGCATGTCAGTAGCCAACTGGGGCGGTCGGCGCAACTGTTGGGCGACCCCGCGCGATTAGTGCGCTCTATTGCCTGGTGCACTGGGGCGGCACAGTCTGCGTTACCACAGGCGGTGGCCGCTGGGGTGGATGTATTTATCAGTGGTGAAGTATCAGAGCAGACCTGGCATACCGTCTGTGAAAGTCAAACGGCCTACATCGCGGCAGGGCATCATGCCACCGAGCGTTATGGGGTTCAAGCACTGGGACAATGGTTGGCAGAAACCTTTGCAATCACACACCAGTTTATCGAGATAGAAAACCCTGTTTAGTTAAATGTTATCAATGACTTATCGAATAATATTTGGATTGTGAGCGCGAAAAATGTATAATCGCGACTCAAGATTTGATCAACCTGTTACCTCAAAAGGGTAGATGAAGGAAGCCAATGTCAGAAAACAAAATTGACAACACCAGTTTGTCGTTTTGTCCGCCCACTGAGGTGGATTTGCAAAAACGCGACTTTTTGGTGAAAGCCACCGCTGCCACCGGTGCAGTTGGGGTAGCAGCAGTCGGTGTTCCGTTTGTAGGCAGCATGTTGCCGAGCGAGCGCGCAAAAGCGGCCGGTGCGCCGGTAGAAATTGATATCAGCAAACTTAAGCCCGGTGAAAAACTCACGGCCGAGTGGCGCGGTCAACCGGTGTGGATTGTGCGTCGTACACCTGAGATGTTGGCAACCTTGGCTAAGCATGATGATCAATTGTCAGATCCACAATTGGAAGTGCCGCAGCAACCAGACTATTGCAAAAACAAAGACCGTGCGATTAAGCCTGAATATGCCGTGATGTTAGGTACCTGTACCCATCTGGGCTGCTCGCCTAATGATAACTTCACGGTGACTGCAGATTGGGATGGCGGGTTTGTTTGTCCTTGTCATGGTTCAAAATTTGATTTGTCTGGTCGCGTGTTCAAAGGCTCTCCTGCGCCTAAAAACCTGTTGATTCCCCCACATCAGTATCTGACCGACACGACATTGCTGATTGGTGAAGATAAAAAGGCGGAGGCATAAGGTATGGCAACACCTCAACAAAATAGCGCCGGCGGTTTGCTCGGCTGGGTGAATGATAGATTTCCATTGTCCAGTACCATCAAAGGACATTTAACCGAATACTACGCCCCTAAAAACTTCAACTTCTGGTACTTCTTTGGTTCGTTGGCATTGCTGGTGCTGGTGCTGCAGATTGTCACCGGTATCTTTTTGACCATGAACTACAAGCCAGATGCTGAGCTGGCATTTGCCTCTGTTGAATACATCATGCGCGACGTGTTTGGTGGCAACATCATTCGCTACATGCACTCGACCGGCGCATCGATGTTTTTTGTCGTGGTGTATTTGCACATGTTCCGCGGCTTGATTTATGGCTCTTACAGAACACCGCGAGAGCTGATTTGGCTGTTTGGCGTGGGGATTTTCTTGGTGTTGATGGGTGAGGCCTTTTTTGGCTACCTGTTGCCTTGGGGTCAGATGTCATATTGGGGTGCGCAGGTGATTGTGAACCTGTTTGCTACCGTCCCCTTTATTGGTCCTGACTTGTCAGAATGGTTGCGCGGCGACTATCTGGTGTCTGATGCCACCTTGAACCGCTTTTTTGCCTTTCATGTGATTGCCTTGCCGCTGGTTTTGTTAGGCTTGGTGGCTGTGCATATTGTTGCCTTGCATGAAGTGGGTTCTAACAACCCAGACGGCGTAGAAATCAAAGCCAACAAAGACAAAGCCACTGGTATTCCACTGGATGGGATACCTTTCCATCCTTACTACACAGTTAAAGACCTGGTCGGTGTGGTGGTGTTCTTAATGGTGTTTTTTGCCATTGTGTTCTTTATGCCTGAAATGGGTGGCTACTTCCTTGAAGCCAATAACTTCATTCCGGCTGACCCGCTAAAAACACCTCCGCATATTGCACCGGTGTGGTATTTCACGCCTTACTACTCCATTCTGCGCGCAGTGCCTCCGATTGGCATCTCGCAGTTTCCAGGGGTGGTGGCGATGGGCTTGTCTGTGGTGGCTTTTGCCTGCCTGCCTTGGTTGGATAAGAGCCCGGTCAAATCTATTCGTTATCGTGGCACATTGTACAAACGCTGGTTAACGGCCTTTATCTTAAGCTGGATTATCCTGGGTT
>JAIXZQ010000380.1 GCA_027489475.1 Methylophilus sp. | reverse complement strand
GGTTAAGCATTTTGGCGGATCCAGCATGACTTTCTTACGTACGTCTTGCCAGTGACCATTAACCACCATGAGATAGCGTTTCTCCATCTGATGATGTCGCATGGCCTCATGCAACGCTGTCAGTGCCGAGCGCTTTTTAGCAATCATGAGTACGCCTGAGGTTTCTCGGTCGAGTCGGTGCACCAGCTCAAGAAATTTTGCCTGTGGACGTTCTAGGCGTAATTGCTCAATCACGCCCAGACTGATCCCGCTGCCCCCGTGCACCGCCATGCCAGCGGGTTTGTTTAACGCCAACATGGCCTCATCTTCAAAAATGACGTGGTAAGCCAATCGCAGTTTGGTGGGGAGATGTGAGGGCGTTGATGCAGATACGGGGCGCTCGGCCAAGCGTATGGGCGGAATGCGCACCTCGTCGCCCAATTGCAATCGATATTCTGCCTCAACACGTTTTTTATTCACGCGGACTTCGCCGCTACGCACAATTCGATAGATATGGCTCTTGGGCACGCCTTTAAGCATTTTGGCTAAAAAATTATCGATACGCTGCGTTTCTGACGCCTCATCACTGCGTACTATGGTCACGCGCTCACTGGCAGGACGCGCTGCTGGCATGTCGACATCGGCGACACTTGCGTCGTTGTGATTCGCCAAACGGCGCGAGGGCGTGTGCGTGGTCATAGATGCAGTTCTTGCTTTGCTTTGTTAGGACTTATAGCTATACTGTCGATGTTCTGATGCAGTGAGAACTTTCTGTGTGCCCGCGTTTAATCGCTTACACACAATGATGAATCGTTGTTTGCCGACCCTGTGGACGCGCCCGATTTATGCCCGCCTCACTTTTTCTGAACCCCATTTTTTATGGTGATAAATTTTTGGTGAATACCGCTCGCCATCAAGTAGCGATAATTAATTTGAATTGTTTTAACGCGAAGCTCACGCAGAATAATCTAAGAAATGAGCTCGGCGTTAGCCAAACCTGAATTTTAACGAATTTGCCCTCTGTGGTGGGTTTTATTTTTTGCAGTCTGCCGTGCTCAACCCGTCTCAAGATAGCCGCGTTTGCCGCCTGATGTCTGCACCCATGACAGAATCTGAGCACCCGCCCTCCATGGCTCGTTGTGCTCTACTGTTGGTGTCTAATGATCGCCTGCCACATCAAGCTTGATTTGGCACTCGCCTGTGCACACTGTTCATCGTTAAATCCAGGGGTTGTGATACAGCCCGAGCGCGCCTAGCATAAAGATTGTTCTGTGGCTTCGACCAGGAGCCCCTAGATGAAAAGAATGTTGTTTAACGCAACGCAATCCGAAGAATTGCGCGTTGCGATTGTTGACGGTCAAAAATTGATCGATCTAGATATTGAACACGCTGGCAAAGAACAGCGCAAAAGCAATATCTACAAAGGCGTGATTACACGCATAGAACCCTCCCTTGAAGCCGCGTTTGTCGATTATGGTACTGACAGACACGGCTTTTTGCCTTTTAAAGAAATCGCCCGCAGCTACTTTCAGGACAAACCTGAGCAAGGCCGCGCGCGTATTCAAGACGTCATCAAAGAAGGCCAAGAAGTCATTGTTCAGGTGGACAAAGATGAGCGCGGCAGTAAAGGCGCCGCATTAACCACCTTTATCTCACTGGCCGGTCGCTATCTGGTGTTAATGCCTAACAACCCACGTGGGGGGGGTGTTTCTAGACGCGTTGAAGGTGAAGAGCGTAATGAATTGCGCGACACCATGGCCCAATTAGAAGTCCCGAATGGCATGAGCATTATTGCCCGTACTGCGGGGATTGGTCGCAATGCCGAAGAACTGCAGTGGGACCTCAATTATCTGACCCAGTTGTGGCAAGCGATTGAGGATGCCTCAAACTTTCAACCCGGCGCTTACCTGATTTATCAAGAAAGCAGCTTGGTCATTCGTGCAATCCGCGATTATTTCAGCGCGGACATCGGTGAAATTCTGATTGATACCCCCGATGTACATGAACAAGCCTTGCAGTTTATGAATCATGTGATGCCGGGGAATGTGGCCCGCGTAAAACTGTACCAAGACGAGATTCCGCTGTTCTCACGTTTTCAAATTGAACACCAGATTGAGTCTGCGTTTTCACGCGAAGTGCGTCTGCCTTCAGGCGGCGCCATTGTCATTGACCATACTGAAGCACTGGTGTCTATCGACGTTAACTCTGGCCGTTCTATCAAAGGGGCGGATATTGAACAAACGGCGTTTAACACCAACCTTGAAGCGGCAGAAGAAGTCGCTCGCCAAATGCGCTTGCGTGACTTGGGTGGTCTGGTCGTGATCGACTTTATCGATATGGAAAACCAGCGCAACCAGCGTGAAGTTGAAAATGCTTTGCGCGATGCCTTGCACCATGACCGCGCACGGGTACAAATGGGCAAAATTTCACGCTTTGGCTTGCTAGAGCTGTCACGTCAACGTTTGCGCCCTAGCCTGGGTGAAACCAACCACATGACCTGTCCACGTTGTAACGGCACAGGCCATATTCGTGGCATCGAATCGACCGCGCTGCATATTCTGCGCATCACACAAGAAGAAGCCATGAAAGACAACAGCGCCATGATACAGGTGCAATTGCCTGTTGAGGCCGCGACCTTCTTGTTGAACGAAAAACGCGCGGACATTCATAAAATTGAGCAACGTACCGGCGTTGAAGTCATTCTGATTCCTAACATTCATATGGAAACACCGCACTACAACATTGTGCGTATCCGTCATGACGACGTGAATGAAGAAACCACGCAAGCCAGCTACAAAATGGTCGATTTGCCGAGCGAATCTGATTATCAACATCGCTTGCAACAAGCTACCGCGCCAGCCAAAGCAGAAGCCGTGGTTAAAGGTATTACCCCGGCGACCTCTGCGCCGATTGTCGAAGAAAAACCTGCGCCTGCGCCGGTGCCAGAAGCGAAAAAATCAATTTTTGGCGTGATTAAATCTTGGTTGGGCTTAGAAGAAAAAGCCACCGAGCCGGTAGAAGAAAAGCCTGCCCGCGAAAGCAGAGAGGCGCACCGCGACCGCAATAAAAATCGCAATCGTCGTGACCGCGATCGTCAGCGTGAACGCAGTGCAGATCGTACGCAAGAACGTAGTCCAGACCGCAATCAAGAGCGTAATGAACGCCCTGGTAAAGACGCAGAAGCGACCAAAGGCCGTCAAGAGCGTGGCCAGCAAGAACGTCCTCGCTCTGAGCGTCCAGCCAATGCTGAACCGCGCAACGAGGTGAAGGCCGAGCAGGCCACTAACCAAGCTGCGCTGACGGCGGTCAATGGTGAACAGCGTCAAGAGCGCGGCGAGCGTGGTAATCGCCGTAATCGTCATGGTCGTAGAGACCGCAGACCGCGTGATGAAGCCGCCAATGGCAATACTGAGTCTGCAGAGGCACTGGCCGTCAACCAAGCGCCAGCCAATGTAGAACTGAGTGCCGCTGAAGTAGCCCCTGCCAGTGCCGCCGCGCAAACCACTGTGGCTTCGGCAGCAGAGAACACCGCGGCAAATGTGTCCACCGCCCCGGTATCAGCAGACAATGCGCCTACAGCGCCTGCAGTGCAAGACGCATCCGTGGCGGCTGACGAAGCCAGCGCCACGCGTACTGAAAAACCAGCACGTGGTCGCGGCAGAGGCGGTAAGTCAACTGCAAAAGCCAAGCGTGAAGCTCAGCCAGCAGCGGCTAACGGCATTGAACTGGTAGAAACTGCAGAAGCTGCACCCGCTGTGGCCGCTGTGGCAGAGCCAGCCAGCGACAGCAAGAAAAAGCCTGGCCGTAAGCGCAAGCCAGCAGCCACCGCTGCTGTGGCGAATGACGGCGATGGCATACAGTTGGTCGAAACCAAGTCCACAGACGCGAGCCCTGCGGCTGACGCCCCAGCGCTTAGCAACGAAAAAGTCAAAAAACCGCGTCGTTCCGCACAATGGAAAAAAGAGGCCGGCAATCCAGCAGAGGAGAGCGGTTTGGTCATGGTTGAAACGCAAAAATAAGCCATGGCTTACAAGGGGTGCGCCTTCAATGCACCCCGCGCGGACTACACCCATGCAATGAACACAGGGCCTAGTGATAGGCCCTGTTTTTTATGGCGAAGGTTTAAGCGCTGGTTAACACAGCATGCTGGCTAAACGCGGTTTTGCGGGTGCATACCGTCAAATCTGAGATTAAAAGCCCTGTTGCCAACGCATGACACACCAGTAACCAAACACGGTGAGGGTCAGCGAGAGTAAAACATGAGTGAGCACATAGAGTAACACCGCGCCATAGTGCTGTTTTTGTAACAACTGCACCGCCTCCGCCGAAAACGTCGAAAAGGTTGTTAAGCCGCCCAAAAAACCGGTGGTGATAAACAATCGCCATTCCGGCGCTACGCTCGGCATCACATGCAGCAGTCCGAGCGCCACGCCCATTAACCAGCCCCCCAAAGCATTGGCCGTCAGTGTCCCCAGTGGAATCCAGCCAATCTGATTTAAACTCAGTGACAGTCCCCAGCGCAACCAAGCGCCAAAACTAGCGCCTAGCGCCACAGCCAGCCAAGATTTCATCTGTTTTTCCTTCTAAAACGCATGCTGGCAATGTATCATAAATGCAAAACAAAACCGTGCCTCTGGCACGACGAATTAAAGAGACCCCCCTTGCGTTTACACTTTGTTTCTTCAGAAGTTTTCCCTTTAATTAAAACGGGTGGCCTGGCGGATGTCAGTGGCGCGTTGCCGATTGCGCTGGCCGCACAGGGGATGGATGTTCAAATCATCATGCCAGCCTACCGCGGTGTCTTGGCACAATGTGACGCCCCAACATGGCTGGGGGTGTTGCAACCGTTTTACGATGTCCGTTGTGAAATTTATCGTACGCAACTGCCTGGCAGCACAGTCAGTTTGTTGCTGGTGGACTGCCCTGCCTTATATGACCGAGATGGCGGCCCCTATCAACACCCAACCTTTGGGGAATGGGGAGACAATCCACTGCGGTTTGGCGTCTTGTCTAAAGTGGCAGCCATGTTGGCTGTGCCCAACCCTTTGCAAGATTGGCTTCCCGCTGTGGTGCATGCCAATGACTGGCAAACGGGCTTGCTACCCTACTACTTGAAACTGCTAGGCAGTCAGGCAAAGTCCGTGTTTAGCGTGCATAACATGGCGTTTCAAGGCAATGTGCACCCCGATTGGCGCTACCGCTTGATGCTTAACCCACAAGATTATCAGCCCTATGGGTATGAGTTTTACAACCAATTATCCTTTATGAAAGCTGGGCTGTATTATGCCGACCAACTGTCAACTGTCAGTCCAACCTATGCGCGCGAAATTCAAACAGAAACGTTTGGCTTTGGCTTTGAAGGATTGTTACAACAACGCGCAACGGATTTAACCGGCATCTTAAATGGCATAGATACCGAAATCTGGGATCCTAGCCAAGATTCTCATTTGCCCACGCATTACAGTCGTGACGCGCTGACAGGCAAGCAAGCCGTTAAACAAGCGTTGCAAGCAGAAGT
>JAIXZQ010000287.1 GCA_027489475.1 Methylophilus sp. | reverse complement strand
GCCATCCTCGGCTGGGTTTTTTATCAGCAGCCCGTGCGGTCAGGGTCTTTGCTGGGATTATGGCTGTCGTTGGCTGGGGTATTGGTGGTTATCGCACAGGGAGACTGGTCACGCTTGCGCCTGTTGCAAGTGTCTAGCGGTGATATATTGATGTTATGCGCTATGCTGTGTTGGGCTTTCTACACGTGCTGGCTTAAGGCCTTGCCAGAACAGTTAAATCGCGTTGGCTTGATGGCGGTGCAGGTAGTCATCGCCCTCGTAGTTTTGCTGCCGCTGACTTGGCTAGAGGCACAACACGTATCACTCACGGTAAGCCGTGTATCCACTTGGTGGATTTTAGCCTATGTCGGGATTTTTCCGTCAGTGTTGGCCTTTTTAGCTTATGGTCAGGCGGTGGCGCGGGTGGGGCCGATGTTGGCCAGTGGCTATATACACCTGATGCCCGTGTTTGGCGTATTACAGGCTACATGGTTGTTAGATGAAGCCGTGCAGCCTTATCAGTGGCTGGGGATGGCGCTGATTTTTTCGGGCCTTCTGCTGGCCAGCCGTTTAGGGAAAGTCACGCCTAAAATGAAATAGGCTCAGATGAGTAAGTGTGACAAACCAAGCGTTGTCCTGATACGTGCTGCGCTAGGTCTGTCATTGTGTCATCGCCGCATACCTAACAAGTGCGGTCGTTTAAAGTGCGCACCCTGCTACGCCGCCTCAGCGGGTCTTGCGCGCGATGAGCCGCGTAAGTAAGTTAAGTCATGTGCAAGGGTTTTAGCTTAGCGCTTTTTGCCGCGACCTTGTTTTTCACCTTTACGTCCTTGTTTGTCCGCTTGGTCAGCAGACTCGGCTGCACGATCATCTGCGCGGGCTTGTCCTTTGTCGCGGTCTGCCATGCCTGCGCCATTGCTGTTTTCAGCGCCTTCACTGCTCATGTGTTCTGCAGACGAACCGCCAGTCTGCGCCTCATGTTCATGTTGCTGTCTTTGACCGCGCTCATGTTTGGCAAACACCGGCTGGCTGATTAAACACAAGCTGGCCACAAGTACTGTCATGCTGATCACTGTGCGCATCTACAATCTCCTGAAGTTGTTGAAATAGGCCTGTAGCATCAGCGTGCCATCTATCAGATTCACAGATAGTTGAGCTAAGCCATCCCTTGCCATCAACCCTAACTTGGTCTGCTAATGAGAACAGTCAACAGGCGCAAGCACGCACTAATATATTGACCATAAATATACTATGGCGCAAGTTGAGTCGTCTGGCAAGGGTGTTAATTCGTCTGGGATCGTATGGCTTTAAATTTGTGGCTTTAAGCCATGCGGTGCAATTTGTTCGACCATTGCTTGAGCGCAGCTTCGGCGGCCAGGTAATCTGCGTACAACGCGCGTAATTCTGCGTAAAAACGCGCTGAATGATTCATCTCTCTTAAATGCGCCATTTCATGACACACCACATATTGAATCAGCTGGGGGGGGGCCTGAATCAGACGCCAGTTCAAGCGAATCTCACGACGGCTATTACAACTGCCCCAACGGGCACGCGCATTGGAGAGGGCGACATGGTTGACGGTTTCGCCCATCTGCGTTGCCACTAATTGCACCCTGCGGCTAAAGTCAGGCAGCGCCTGACGTTGATACCATTGCAGCACTTTACGCGCTGTTAAGGCAAGGTTATCTGGCTCCGGCGTAGGCACCACCAGTGCTGCCCCTTCTAGGCGCACCGCCTGTTGCCGGCCTCCGGGTTGTAAAGCCAATACGATGGGTTGTCCCATCCACCACAATGCTTCACCAGACTGCCATTGCATGGGTGGTTCTGTCATGGCAGCGCGGAGTGCGAGTTTGCTTTGTATCCAATGCGCTTTGTCTTGCAACACCTGCGCCAGTTGGGCCGCAGGCAAGCGATGCGGGGCATGCACCACCAAGCCGCTGGCGGTGATTTTGAGGCCTACCGTCTTACGCGGGCGCAAGCACAGTTGATAAGGGATGACCTGGCCATCCGGCAACGCAAGTTGCTGTGTCATCACAGCGCGAGCATCTCGGTTTCTATCCAGTCTTCAACCTGTTTGTTCAAGGCATCAGGCTTGAGCGCTTGCGTTTTGATAGCCGGGCCTATCACCACGCGAATAACCCCTGGATATTTGAGGATAGAATTTTTGCGCCAATAACGCCCGGCGTTGTGTGCCACTGGCACCACGGGGGTTTGGCTGTGGCTGGCTAACCATGCGCCACCAATATGGTATTTACCACGCTGACCCGGTGCTGTGCGTGTGCCTTCAGGAAAAATCACCACCCACAGGCCGTGTTGTAAACGCTGTTTGCCGTGATTAACCAGTTTTTTGAGCGCCTCGCGGCCACTGCTACGGTCTATCGGAATCGAGCCAACTGCCCATAATCCCCAGCCAAAAAATGGAATCAGCAATAACTCTCGTTTGAGTACCCACACCTGTGGCGGAAAAATCGTTTGCAGCGCGATGGTTTCCCATGCGGATTGATGCTTGCTGAGAATAATGGCCGGACCCGCCGGAATATGCTCACGGCCGCTGACTTCATAGCGCACATTGCAACAGCATTTGAGCCACCACATGACGGCATAGGCCCAGCCACCAACAAGCCGCGAACGGGTCACAGCGGGCAAGGGCAGGCAGAGCAAGGCCAGCAGTGAAAACGGCAGCGTCAGCAACGCCATGCCGAGATAAAACAGCCAAGCGCGCAGATATAACAGAGCGAGTGCGACGTGTCTCATCATGCGCTCGCTTCACTGCTCAGAATATGTTGCACCGCCTCCGCCAAATCAGCGACGACCAAGGTCTGTGCAGGCAATTCCGTTGCATGTGTGGTTTCTTCGCCTTTGCCGGTGCGCACCAAATAGGGCTGACAGCCCGCGCGCGCAAAGGCTTGCAAGTCACGCAAGGCATCTCCCACCCCCGGCACTTTCCTCAACGACACATTAAAGCGCTGGCTGATTTCTTCGAGCATGCCTGTATTGGGTTTGCGGCACTCACAGTGCATGTCTGCAGAATGTGGGCAGTAAAACACTGCATCGATACGACCACCCACTTGTGCCAGTGCTTTGTGCATCTTGTCATGAATGGCATTAAGGGTGGCCATGTCAAAATAGCCACGCGCAATGCCAGACTGATTGGTGGCCACTGCCACCCGATAGCCATGTTGGTTCAGTCTGGCGATGGCCTCCAAGCTCCCTGGAATTGGCACCCACTCGTTGGGATTTTTGATAAAGGTCGCACTGTCGTGGTTAATCACGCCGTCGCGGTCGAGAATGACGAGTTTCATGCAAGCACTCCTGACGGCATTGGGCTTAACTGGCCAGTTTGGACAGGTCGGCGACCCGGTTCATGGCTTGATGCAAGTTGGCCAGCAAACCCAGACGATTGGCTTTGAGTGCGGGGTCCTCCGCATTCACCATGACTGACTCAAAAAACTGATCCACTGGCGCTTTTAAAACCGCCAAGGCTTGTAGCGACGCAGTGTAATCACCAGCATCAAACAACTGGTTTGCTTTAGGCGTAGTTTCGGTCAGTGCCTGATGCAGCGCTTGTTCGGCAGGTTCTTGTAGTAACGCGGTATTTAACTGCGTATGGAGGGTGCCCTCCACTTTTTTCAACAGGTTAGACACCCGTTTGTTGGCCGCAGCCAATGCCGGCGCTTCGGGCAAGCTGGCAAACACTTGCACCGCGCTCAAGCGGCGTGGCACCTCAGACAATTGTGCCGGGGCCAATGACAACACTGCATCCACTTCTTGGGCGCTGGCACCTTGATCGCGCAGGTTGACCGCTAGACGGTCAAAGCAAAACGCCTGAATCGCCTCGGCCACCTCTGGCGCAGCCTCAAACACCGCCAGTGCCTGACGAATCAGGGCATCAAACGCCAGTGGTAACTCAGTCTCCATCAACATGCGCAAAATCCCCAGCGCCTGTCTACGCAAAGCAAATGGGTCTTTGTCACCGGTGGGTTTTTCACCGATGCTAAACAGACCCACCAAGGTTTCTAGTTTGTCTGCCAGTGCGACGACCACGCCGACCTGGCTGCGTGGCAACGCATCGCCAGCAAATCTTGGGCGGTAATGGTCTTCAATGGCATAGGCCACATCCTCAGGCAGCCCTTCATGTTGCGCATAATAGCGCCCCATAATGCCCTGCAACTCAGGAAACTCGCCCACCATATCGGTGATTAAATCGGCTTTGGATAAGCGTGCGGCCAGCGCGACTTTGCCAACAAAGCCCTCACTACCAAGGTGTTGCGCAATGCTGGTGGCAATGGCCACCACTCTGGCATTGCGTGCAGCTTGTGAGCCAAGTTTGTTGTGGTAGACCACTTTATCCAACCCTGCCAAGCGGCTTTCTAGGGTTTTTTTACGGTCTTGGTCAAAAAAGAACTTGGCATCTGCCAGACGTGGACGCACCACGCGCTCGTTACCCCCAATCACCTTGCTAGGGTCGGCTGGGTTGATGTTGGACACAATTAAAAACTTGTTGGTCAGCTTACCGCTGGCATCCAACAGCGGAAAGTATTTCTGGTTGGCCTTCATGGTCAGAATCAGACATTCTTGCGGCACCGCCAAAAACGCTTCTTCAAATTGACCCAACAGCACGTTAGGCCGTTCCACTAATGCAGTCACTTCGTCTAGCAAGGCTTCGTCTTCAATCGGCGTGAGGCCTTGTTGCGCAGCAGCGGCTTGCAGTTGTTTGACAATCTCTTGGCGACGCGCATCAAAGCTGGCAATCACGGCACCTTCGTCAGCCAGTTGCTGGGCATAAGTGTCGGCAGAAATAATGGTTACCACCGGATGTTTCGCTTCAAAACGATGGCCTTGCGTGGTATTGCCTGCAGTCAAACCCAAGGTAGAAACTGGCACGATTTCGCTGCCATGCAATGCCACCAACCCATGCGCTGGGCGCACAAAGTTCACGCTTTCCCAGCCATCGTTGATCTGGTATGTCATGACTTTGGGGATAGGCAACTTCGCCAAGGTTTCATCCAACGCTTTTTGCAAACCTTCTTGCAAAGTGGCCCCCGCTTGGGAGGCATCCAAAAACAAAATATCGGCTTTGCCGTCGTGTTCTTTGCGTAATTTGCCAACTGCGGTTTCATTCTCGCCCAAAGCTTGCAACTTCTTCACCAAGGCTGGCGTTGCATGACCGTTGGCATCCAAACCCACACTGGCAGGCATCAGTTTTTGCGCCACTTGCTTGTCTGCCGCTTTTTCTAAGACCTGCGTCAAATGGGCGGCTAAACGACGAGGCGATGCAAAGGAGGTCACTACACTGCCATCAGCCACTAGCTCAGCAGCTTTTAGGCTCTCGGCCAGCACACTGCTAAACGACTCCCCCAGCTTTTTCAGCGCTTTGGGCGGCAATTCTTCTACAAATAATTCAACTAACAGATTGCGGGTACTCATGCGGCGGCTTTCTTATTTTGTTCGGCGTGTTCGCTTTCCAATTTGGCGATGACTTCATCTGCCCAGGCTTTGGGCGCCATCGGGAAGCCCAATCGGGCACGACTGTCAAGATAGCTGGCAGCCACGGCACGCGCCAAGTTGCGGATACGACCAATATACGCCGCGCGCTCGGTGACCGAAATCGCCCCCCGCGCATCCAGTAGGTTAAAGGTATGCGCGGCTTTCAGCACTTGCTCGTAGGCGGGT
>JAIXZQ010000278.1 GCA_027489475.1 Methylophilus sp. | reverse complement strand
TGGGCTGTGTTGTTGATGTGCCACCCGCTTGAGATTCCTGCTCAAAGGTGGTTTTTTATAAGTGAAGAGGTTAAGGCAATGCCAACCATTAATCAGTTAGTGCGCAAACCACGCGTTAAAGTGGTAACCAAGAGCAAGGTTCCAGCCCTGGAATCCTGCCCACAAAAACGTGGCGTGTGCACCCGTGTGTACACCACCACTCCAAAAAAACCAAACTCCGCGTTGCGTAAAGTTGCCAAAGTGCGTCTGACCAACGGCTATGAGGTGATTAGCTACATCGGCGGTGAAGGCCACAACCTGCAAGAGCACTCTGTGGTGCTGATTCGCGGTGGTCGTGTAAAAGACTTGCCAGGTGTGCGTTACCACATGGTGCGTGGTAGTTTGGATACCGCGGGTGTGAAAGACCGTAAACAGTCCCGTTCTAAATACGGTGCAAAACGTCCTAAAGCAGCTAAAGCCTAATTTTTTAGCTGGTTAAAGACCTGAAGTTCCCCTTTTTAATAGCGGCTGAAATGCCTTGCAGTGTAATCGCTTGCAAAATATAGATGAAAGAGAATCGTTATGCCTAGACGTAGAGAAGTCCCCAAACGCAATATCTTGCCGGATCCAAAATTTGGTAGTCAGGAAGTATCCAAATTCGTAAACGTGCTGATGACTGGCGGTAAAAAATCCGTTGCAGAGCGCATTGTTTATGGTGCTTTTGATCAAGTGGCCAGCAAGAGTGGCAAAGATCCGCTGGAGCTCTTCACCTCAGCGTTGAACAATCTGCGCCCTATCGTCGAAGTTAAAAGTCGTCGCGTTGGTGGTGCCAACTATCAGGTGCCTGTCGAAGTCCGCCCTAGTCGTCGTAGCGCACTGGCCATGCGTTGGTTGCGTGATGCCGCGCGTAAGCGTGGTGAAAAGTCCATGGGCTTGCGTTTAGCCGCTGAGTTGCTTGAGGCCTCCGAAGGCCGCGGTGCTGCGATGAAAAAACGTGAAGAAGTGCATCGTATGGCAGAGGCAAACAAAGCCTTCTCGCACTTCCGTTTTTAATTAGTCGTTCTCGCTCTTTAATAATTCGTTGGATTGATTGCAAAGGTAAAGTATCGTGGCTCGTAAAACCCCTATTGAACGCTACCGTAACATTGGTATTTCTGCACACATTGACGCAGGTAAAACAACCACTACAGAACGTATTCTGTATTACACCGGTGTGAACCACAAAATCGGTGAGGTGCACGATGGTGCAGCCACCATGGACTGGATGGAGCAAGAGCAAGAGCGTGGTATTACCATTACTTCTGCAGCGACCACCTGTTTCTGGAAGGGCATGGACCTGTCTTTCCCTGAGCATCGATTCAACATTATTGACACCCCTGGGCACGTAGACTTCACGATTGAAGTGGAGCGCTCCATGCGTGTGCTGGATGGCGCATGTATGGTGTATTGTGCGGTAGGTGGTGTGCAGCCACAATCTGAAACAGTGTGGCGTCAAGCCAACAAATACAAAGTGCCACGTCTGGCATTTGTTAATAAAATGGACCGCTCTGGGGCCGACTTCTTCAAAGTCGTTGACCAGATGAAGGTTCGCCTCAAAGCTAATCCTGTCCCTATCGTGATTCCAATTGGCCGTGAAGATACCTTCACTGGCTTGGTTGACCTGATGAAAATGAAAGCCATCATTTGGGATGAAGCTTCTCAAGGTATGAAGTTCACCTACGGTGAAATCCCCGCTGATTTGGTTGAAACAGCCAACAAATGGCGTGAGCAGATGATTGAATCTGCCGCTGAAGCCAGCGAAGAGTTGATGAACAAATATCTCGAATCCGGTGAGTTGGATGAAAAAGATATTATCGCTGGTCTGCGTCAACGTACCATTGCTGGTGAAATCCAGCCCATGCTTTGTGGTTCTGCGTTCAAAAACAAAGGCGTTCAGCGTATGTTGGATGCCGTGATTCAGTTCTTGCCTTCCCCGGTGGATATTCCTGATGTTAAGGGTGAAACCGAAGATGGCGCGCCAGCAACACGTAAAGCAGATGACAAAGAAGCGTTCTCAGCGCTGGCCTTTAAATTGATGACTGACCCCTTCGTCGGTCAGCTAACTTTTATCCGTGTCTACTCCGGCGTCTTGAACAAAGGCGATACCGTGTTGAACTCGGTGAAAGGTAAAAAAGAGCGTATCGGTCGTATCGTGCAGATGCACGCCAATAACCGTGAAGAGGTTGAAGAGGTGTTGGCGGGTGACATTGCTGCTTGTATCGGTTTGAAAGATGTGACGACTGGTGAATCTCTTTCCTCCCCTGATAAGCCTATTATCCTTGAGCGTATGGTGTTCCCAGAGCCAGTGATTCACGTGGCGGTTGAACCTAAAACCAAAAGTGACCAAGAAAAAATGGGTCTGGCCTTGGGCCGTTTGGCACAAGAAGATCCTTCCTTCCGTGTGCGTTCGGATGAAGAATCCGGTCAAACCATTATTTCTGGTATGGGTGAATTGCACCTCGAAATCTTGGTTGACCGTATGCGTCGTGAATTCAACGTTGAAGCCAACGTGGGTGCGCCTCAAGTGGCTTACCGTGAAGCGATTCGTAAGTCTGTTGAAATCGAAGGTAAATTCGTTAAACAATCAGGCGGTAAAGGTCAATACGGCCACGTATGGTTGAAGATGGAACCGAATGAAACCGGTAAAGGCTACGAGTTCGTTGATGCCATTAAAGGCGGTACGGTGCCACGTGAATTTATTCCTGCGGTAGACAAAGGTCTGCGTGAAACCATTCCAGCCGGTATCTTGGCAGGTTTCCCTGTGGTTGATGTCAAAGTGACCCTGTTTGATGGTTCATACCATGACGTTGACTCCAACGAAAACGCCTTCAAGATGGCCGCTTCTATTGCCTTTAAAGATGGGATGCGTAAAGCAGACCCAGTCTTGCTGGAGCCTATGATGGCGGTTGAAGTTGAAACGCCTGAAGAATACATGGGTGATGTGATGGGCGACTTGTCTTCACGTCGCGGCATTATTCAAGGCATGGATGACATGGCGGGTGGCGGCAAAGCGATTAAAGCCGAAGTGCCACTGTCAGAGATGTTTGGCTACTCAACCGTTGTTCGCTCCCTGTCACAAGGTCGCGCCACTTACAGCATGGAGTTCAAGCACTACTCCGAAGCCCCGAAAAACGTTGCTGATGCAATCATCAACAAAAAATAATCGATTTTTAAAAGTATTGAATTAAAGGAAAAACATCATGGCAAAAGGCAAATTTGAACGTACCAAGCCACACGTGAACGTTGGTACGATTGGTCACGTTGACCACGGTAAGACAACATTGACAGCGGCGATTACAACAGT
>JAIXZQ010000387.1 GCA_027489475.1 Methylophilus sp. | reverse complement strand
GCGGGCAGTTGATGCACGCGCTGTTGCTGATATGCTTGGCAATCGGCTTGCATTGGGCAGCGCTCACAGGCGGGTTTTGCGCGGGTGCACAAGGTGGCACCAAAATCCATCAACCCCTGCACATAAGCAGGCAAGTCCTCGTCTGGCAAGGCAGCTTCTGCAATCTGCCACAATTGCTTTTCTACCTCAGGCAAACCCGGCCAACCATCAATGCCATGCAAGCGGGCCAAGACACGTTTAACGTTGCCATCCAAGATGGTTTGTCGCTGATTAAAAGCAAACACGCTGATGGCGGCTGCCGTCGAGCGGCCTATGCCTTTGAGGGTTTGTATCGTCTCAAAATTTTGTGGAAACGTGCCGCCATGCTCGCGCATGATGGTTTGTGCAGCGTGATGCAGATTTCGGGCGCGCGAATAATAGCCAAGGCCGCTCCAGTATTGCATGACTTCATCTTGTTTAGCCTCCGCCAAGCTGGCCAAGGTGGGAAAGCGCTGCATAAAGCGGGCGTAGTACCCCAACACGGCCGACACCTGCGTTTGTTGCAACATAATTTCTGACACCCAGACGGCATAAGGATCACGTGTGTGTTGCCAAGGTAGGTCGTGACGCCCATGCGCGCGCTGCCAAGCAATCAGTTGTGTGGCAAACCGGGACACATCAGCCTCAGCGCACACAGTTGACTGCAGCCTGCCCTACATGGCGCACACGGCAAGCCTGCGAGCATTTTTCCGCAGGCGGATTCACCATACAGTGACAAGCAAAATGAATGGCTTTATAGCAAGGCATGGACTGATGCTAAACGCTTAGAAGTTCAGTAGCTTTTTCAGCGCCTTTTGCTTAAGCTGATCGGCAGGCTTGGTTTCTTCTGCCGGGGCGGCGGGCGCTTGTGCAGGGTCTGTGCCGCTGCCCGCAGGTTTAGCGTCAGTGCTGGTGCTGCCCGATTTACCATTGAGCAAACCTTTTAAGGCATCGGCTTTATTTTCACCGCCTAGCAGCGATTTAACCGCACCTGCTTTATCACCGCCGAGCTTATCGCCTAATGCATCCAGCGCTGCTGACTTTGCCAAGGCTTGGCCCAAGGCCGCCATATCCACCCCAAACTTGGGCGCATCAAATGGGCCGGTAACTTTAATCGGGATGCTGATGCTGCCCAGTTGTTCGGCATCCTTCCCCCCCTGCCCTTTGAGTGAGTTCACCAAGGTTGGGCGCGCCAAATAGTTAATTTGTTCATTGCCAATATCAATGTCGCCTTTGCTCTCCCCTTTGGTCAGGCGAAATACCGGCGCTTTCATAGCCAAATCCTCGTTGTACGCAACGCCGTTTTTAAGCGTAAAACTGGCCGTCAGCTCGCTAAAATCGGTTTTCTTTGTATTGTCGGCGGCGTTGTTGCTGGCGCCTTTGAGCAAATTAAGCTTGCCTTTGGCCTCACGGATGGTGCCTGCCAAATCAAAGCCTTTGACCGCGCCATCCGCCATGCGCAGATCCACCATCCCGCCCAGCGACTTTTTTAGCGCAGTCACCGTGCGCCCTTGCGCATTGACCTGCAGAGTTAAATGACCGTTGCCAGACAGCATATCGTTATTAATGGTATCCACCAGCAAGGGGCCCACGGCGATATTTTGCAGCGACTGCTGAATGCTGATGGCCGGCACTGCGCGGGCATCCACCTTGACTGCGCCGCGCATGGTGCCTTGATATAAATCGGCATTCAGCGGGTCTAAACTGGCCAATCCCTCTTGCGCCTTGAGGCCGATATTGAGGTTTTTAGCTTCGGTGTTGCCATATTTAAGCCAGCCGATGCGTATCGTGCCTTGCGCGTTGAGGGCCTTGAGGGCAGACAAATCAATGACTTGCTCGTTTGTTTGGGCTGTTTTATCCGCTGGTTTTTTAGTAGCGGCGGGTGTATTAGCGGGGCTGGCGGGCAGATAGCGGTTTAAATCCAATTTATCAATATTGAGGTCAAAACTATACAAGGGCTGCGTAAACTGGCTGATAGCCACATTGCCTTGGATGTGTGAGTCGTCTAGCTTCACGTCTAACCCCTGTAGCGCCAAGCGTTGACCATCGGCCTTGATGCCGACATTGAGGCCCGTCAGGGTATACGGGGTGTAGAGAATCTTGCCGATATTGACCTGACCATCGACAAACAGCGTTTTCAGTGCACTGAGGTCAGCAGGCTTATTCTGCTTGGCCGAGGCAGCCGTGTTTGAGGAGCTGGCCACTGATTCGGTTTTTGCTTGCGCGCCTAACAAGGCATTTAGGTTGAGCGTATCGGCATGCAGTTTAAAGCCAATATGCGGCGTGCCAATGCCCGCCACTTTAACGTCCCCATTAAGCTTGGTTTCGGCCAATTGCAACTCAAACGTACTGTTGGCTTGTTCTTGCTTAAGGTTGGCATGGGCGCCAAGTTTAAACTGACCTTTAAGTGCGCCTTGCGGTAACGCAGGGTCTTGAATATCAAATTGACCAGCCAACGCAGGTACATCTATGACTTGTTCTGCCAATTGAAGACTAACCGGAGAAGCAAAATGCCCTTGCACCATGCGTGCACCCGCTTTCAATGACAGGTCTGCGCTCAGCCCTTGGCTTTTGACAGCCTGTTGGGTCCCTTGCAAGGCAGCCAGTACCAGCCGTACATCAAGTGCGCCTTGCGCGTTGGTTTGTTTGAGCGCCAGCGTGACTTGCTCACTGCTAATATTCGCCGGGGTCAGCTTAAGGGTGGGCGCTTGCAATGACAATACACGCTGCGCCCCGTTAAATATCCCATCTAATGCCAGCTTAAGCCCTGCCACATCGAGCGCTGATTTTTCAGCATCCACGTCAATGCCACCTTGCGCTGTCAACGTCACCGCTTGTCCATCCAGCACATCACCTTTGAGTTGCGCATCCAGCCCTTGCACACTGAAGTGCTTGGCTTCTGGGTCGGCCATCACCTTGGCCTGCACGCTGATATCGGCATTTATCGCCGGCTGGTTAGCCGTCAGATGAAACTGTGTACTCACCTCAAACGGCTTTTTCAAAGCCACGGCACTGGTGGTCAGGTTTAAGCGCTCCACTTGGTAGCGCGCGCCGCTTTTTTCATCATCAAATTGGATGGCCGCATTGCTGACTTGTATGCCTTGCACATCAAAATTAATTTGCTCAGACGGGGATTCATCCTGACTCATCAGGTCGTCAAAGTTAAAACGGCCATCCGCTTGTTTAATCACATGCACTTGTGCGCCGTCCAGATAAATGGTGTCGACCACAATCTGCTTTTTGAGCAAGGGCAACACAGCCAGCGCGACTTTGGCGTGTTGAATCGCCGCAAAGCGCTGGTCTGAGCCCCGCTCAGACAAGGTGACTGCGCCCAAATCCGCCCCGATTTTTGGCCAAAAACTCAGGCTTATATCACCCTCAAGCGCCAAGGTGCGCTGTTTATTGTCTTTCACCAGTTGAATAATGGT
>JAIXZQ010000245.1 GCA_027489475.1 Methylophilus sp. | reverse complement strand
GCCAGCAGGCAGTATCCAGCAAGTCACGCCAAGGCAGTTGCTGGGTGCGCTTGGTCATCACGGCTTCGAGCTCAATGGCCCTCACAATGCGGGTTTCGGGGTCTGGGATAATGACTTGCGTGACCATAAAATGCTTTTCTTTCTGGGTGGGCGTAACTGCGGTCCACTTTGAGTGCAATAGTTTGTGCGGATTTAAGGTGCGCTTGGTTGTGTGCATGCGACATTGACCATGTTTGCTCCGCATTGTATCCGTTTTTGCTCAAAAAGTTTGATAGCAAACAGACTTGCATGCGGGCGATTGCAAGCAGATACCGACTGTTGCTTGGCCCTGCAGTCTTGGTAAACAGGGGCTAACACGCAAAACTAGGCGACTGCCCAGCGTCGCTTCGGGTTAAAATATGGGTTAACACATGGCTAGTCGGACACACGTCAGCCTTTTTTCAATGCCTCTGCACTACATTCGTTATGGACAATCGCATTCCAGTCACTTTGCTCACCGGGTTTTTAGGCAGTGGTAAAACCACCCTGCTCAACAAACTGTTACACCATCCAGCGATGAAAGACACCGCCGTGATTATTAACGAGCTGGGAGAAGCGGGTCTGGATCAAATTTTTGCCAACAGCCAACTCGCGCAAACGGTAGAAAGCGAACACATTACCGACAACACGGTGCTGTTGAGCTCGGGCTGTTTGTGCTGCTCACTCAAAGATGAGCTGGCCGATACCATGCGCGATTTGTTTTTTAAACGCAGCTTGCAAGCCGTGCCCTCATTTCAACGCTTGGTGATTGAAACCACCGGCTTGGCAGACCCAGGCCCGATTTTAGCTGACTTAATGAATGCCCCGGTGATTGAGTCAGTGTATCGCTTAGATGCAGTGGTGGTGACCATAGATGCCGCCCACGGCACACAACAACTGGTGCAGCAAGCCGAAGCGCTTAAGCAAGCGGCGGTGGCCGATGTGTTGTTGCTGACCAAAACAGATACCGCCAGCGAGGCACAGATTCAGGCGCTGCAAGAAGCGCTGACGCAGCTCAACCCGCAAGCAACACAGCATGTGGTCTTGCATGGTGAGATAGACCCGCTGCAGCTGATTGATGTAGGCTTGTTTGACTACGCGAGCAAACAGGCAACGCCACAGCGCTGGTTGCGCGCGCCAGCCCGCGGCTTAGGTAGCCACCGTAAAGCCACGCTGCCGCAAGCCCCTGCGCATGACGGCGTGCATAGTTTTACTGTTTACTTGCCCAAACCTATGGTCTGGGCAGACTTTAAAAAAGTATTGTTGACCTTATGTCAGACCCATGGCGAAAAACTGCTCAGGCTGAAAGGCATTTTGCATGTGGAGGACGCCCCTGCGCCGCTGGCCGTGCACGCCGTGCACTTTACGCCGTATCCACCCACCCTGCTTGAAGGCTGGGACGAAGATGAGCCTATCAGTCGGCTGGTGATTATCGGCAAAGGCATAGACGAAGCGGCTGTGCGCGACATGCTGGTGCAGTTTTAACCCTATTTTTACCTGCGCACTGACGCGGCCTTGATGATTTTATTGATGGAGTATGTATGGCAAAAATGCTAGAAAAAATTCTGGAACAACTGATATTTAGCAGCCGCTGGCTGATGGCGCCCATGTATCTGGGGCTGGTGGGCGGGCTGATTATTTTACTGGTCAAGTTTGGTCAAGAGTTTAGCCATATTGCCGCCCATGTCGGCAACCTGACTGAGCAAGAAACCGTGCTGTCATTGCTGGCGCTGGTGGACATCACCTTGGTCGGCAATCTGCTGATTATGGTGATTTTTAGCGGCTACGAAAACTTTGTCTCACGCATTGATACCGCCAATAGCGAAGACCGGCCTGAGTGGATGGGCAAAGTGGACTATTCTGGCCTCAAACTTAAGCTGATTGGTTCTATCGTCGCCATTTCAGCGATTGATTTGCTCAAAGCCTTTGTGCATCAAAGCTCAGGCACCGCCTCATTTAGCACCGAACAAATGGCGTGGCTGGTGGGTATTCACCTGACCTTTATCATCACAGGCGTTCTATTTGCTTGGATGGACAAAATTGCCGGACATGGCAGCGACCACTAAGCTCACTGGATAGGTCATATAACGCCGCATGATGCGGCGTTTTTTTTGCCTGCGATTGGCGCAGTAGGTGTTTAAGTTTTGAAAAGAGCCACAGCTAGACGGAACCAGTCATGTTAGCCATGCCTCATAGAATCACTATGCAGACACAACACGCCCTTTCCTCTTCCTTTAAACATTCGCTGCTTGTGATGGCGTTATTTTTGTTGCCTTCGGTATACGAGTCGGCTCACGCCAACCATCATGAAGGCATGCCAGACTGCAATAAAATGGCACCTAACTTCAGCATCAGCTATTTGGATGACAATACAGATGGTCTGATTTCACTGCA
Source organism: Methylophilus sp. (assembly GCA_027489475.1). Lineage (GTDB taxonomy): Bacteria > Pseudomonadota > Gammaproteobacteria > Burkholderiales > Methylophilaceae > Methylophilus. The sequence goes on along the minus strand of JAIXZQ010000245.1, from coordinate 673 downwards.
GGAATACCTGCAAGGCGACAGCAGCAATGAGAAAAAAATGTTTGAGCATATGGATGCCAACCATGATGGCATACTCGATCAAGCCGAACAAAAAGTGATCGAAGAGGTGTACAAACAGATTCATGAGCAAGCCGCCAAAGGCAGCCATAAAACCTAAATCCATTCACTGAGCGTGGCTAGCACTTAATTCGCTGAAACTCTCCGCATGCGGCAAACGCACCGATGAAGTAAGTCACACCCTTCATCGGCTGCATTGTTTAAACAACCTTATCCGCGCCTTAGCGCCCGTACAAATCCTGATTTTTGTAGTTTGGGCCAAAAAACTCTTTCATCAAAAAGTCTTCTAGGCCTGCCGTGTCCGCAGGCCGCGCAGACAAGGATACGGTACGACCAAGCCGGTTAGAAATCCAGTCAAAGTCCCCATCATAGTGCTCGCGGATAATGGCAATCATGCGGCGTATCATGACCAAACGAATATCCTCACCGGGCCTAGCCTCAACCTCAAAATACTGCGTGTTAGCAGAGGTGTAGTCATTGACCCAGCCCTTGAAGCTAAACGTGGCATTCAACGGATCCATGCGCCGAATCTGAAACAAGCCGTTGGTGCCAAACTTGAGGTTGTTCATGATGTTTTTAGTGCGGCGCTCATCCTCAGATGGACCCCGTTCGGCGG
>JAIXZQ010000244.1 GCA_027489475.1 Methylophilus sp. | reverse complement strand
TAATACGGCCGTTGTTGTTACGACCTGCATTTTTACTTTGACTTTCCAACAGCGGCGCGTAAGGCTTGCCTTTGTGCAAATCTGGTGTGACTACTTTCAGTACACCGCGACGACCGGGGGAAGTTGGTTTGACTTTAACTAATGCCATGTTTTCTCTCCTTATTCGCCAGCTGCAAAGTTAATTTCTTGACCTGGCTTCAAGCTAACATACGCTTTTTTCCAGTCACTACGCTTACCCATACGACGGCCAGCACGCTTCACTTTACCTGCAACATTAATAACAGACACTGAAGCGACTTCGACCTTGAACACCAACTCAACCGCCGCTTTAATTTCGGGCTTGGTGGCATCGGTACGGACTTTAAAAGCAATTTGCTGATGTTTGTCAGCAATGAACGTTGCTTTTTCGGTGATTTGGGGAGCCAAAATCACTTGCAACAAACGATCTTGTGTTTTTGTAGCTGCGGTAATCATGCCAAGATCTCCTCTAGTTTTTTCACAGCACCGGCTGTGACCAAAACGTTAGGGAAACGCACCAGACTCACTGGGTCAGCATATTGCGCTTCAACGACCAATACGTTTGGCAGGTTACGGGAAGACAAGTACAAGTTTTCATCAAAGCCGTCAGTCAACAGCAATACACCACCATCGATACCCAAAGCATTGATTTTTTGTACAAATTGTTTAGTTTTAGGTGCATCCACTGTAAAGTTGTCTACCACCTTCAAACGGTCCTGACGTACCAACTCAGACAAAATAGTCTGCATGCCAGCACGGTAAGCCTTACGGTTTACTTTGTGGCTGTAGTTTTCGTTAGGGCTGTTTGGGAATGCACGACCGCCTCCACGCCAAATTGGGCTGGATGACATACCTGCACGCGCATTACCTGTGCCTTTTTGTGCAAAAGGTTTGTGGGTGGTGTGGGCTACGGTCGCACGGGTTTTTTGTGCACGAGTTGCGGTACGGGCGTTTGCCATGTAGGCAACAACCACTTGATGCACCAATGACTCGTTGTATTCACGACCAAAAGTTACATCAGAAGCATCGACGCCTTTTTTAGCGACTTTACCGTTATGATCAATCAGTTTCAATTCCATTATTTAGCCCCTTTCGCTTTGATGGCTGGACGAACAACAACACTGCCACCTTTAGAACCAGGGATGGAACCTTTAATCAACAACAGGTTACGCTCAACGTCTACACGCACAACTTCCAAGTTTTGGGTAGTCACTTTGACATCCCCCAAGTGGCCTGGCATACGCTTACCAGGAAACACGCGGCCTGGATCTTGTGCCATACCGATAGAACCCGGTACATTGTGTGAACGTGAGTTACCGTGAGAAGCACGGTTTGAGGAGAAGTTATGGCGCTTAATGGCACCGGCAAAGCCTTTACCAATAGATGTGCCAGTCACATCAACCAACTGACCTGCAGAGAAAATATCCACTGTGATATTTGCACCGACTTGGTAGTTAGATAAGACGTCTTCTGCAACATTGAATTCTTTGATACCAGCACCGGCAGCAACGCCAGCTTTGGCATAGTGACCCGTCAACGCTTTGTTGATACGGCTTGCGCGACGCTCACCGTAAGCAACTTGAAGGCCTGTGTAGCCATCGGTTGCGACTGTCTTTACTTGTGTCACGCGGTTAGGCACCACTTCCAGCACTGTTACAGGAATGCTCGCGCCTTCATCTGTAAAAATGCGGGTCATGCCCACCTTGCGACCAATAAGCCCTAAGCTCATGATCAGTTCCTTATAATAGTTAAAGTGGACGATTACAATTGACCGTCCACCGAAAAGCGCGGATTATACCGAACTATTTATGTTTTTACAACCAGCAATAGGTTGCTGGTTGTAAACATTCTTTGCTTAAATTGCAATTACAGCTTAATTTCAACATCCACACCTGCTGGCAGGTCGAGTTTCATCAAGGCATCTACTGTTTTATCGGTTGGATCCACAATATCCATCAAACGTTGATGGGTACGAATCTCAAACTGGTCACGTGAGGTTTTGTTCACGTGTGGTGAACGCAAAATATCAAAACGCTCAATACGGGTTGGCAAAGGCACTGGACCTTTAACCACTGCGCCAGTACGTTTTGCGGTATCCACGATTTCCAAAGCAGATTGGTCGATTAAACGATAATCAAAGGCTTTCAGACGGATACGAATTTTTTGAGCTGCCATGTTTTTTCCTTAAAAAGAGCAAAAAGCGGCAAGAACAGCTTGCCGCTTACCTAATAAATTACTCGATGATTTTAGCGACGACGCCAGCACCAACGGTACGACCACCTTCACGGATGGCGAAACGCAGACCGTCTTCCATCGCGATTGGCGCAATCAATTGCACGGTGATAGATACGTTGTCACCTGGCATCACCATTTCTGTACCCGCTGGCAACTCAACTGCACCAGTCACGTCAGTGGTACGGAAATAGAACTGTGGACGGTAGCCGTTGAAGAATGGTGTATGACGACCACCTTCATCTTTACCCAACACATAGATCTCAGCTGTGAACTTGGTGTGTGGCTTGATAGAACCTGATTTAGCCAATACTTGACCACGCTCAACTTCTTCACGCTTAGTACCACGCAGCAGTACACCTACGTTGTCACCTGCTTGACCTTGGTCCAGCAGTTTACGGAACATTTCAACACCAGTACAAGTGGTTTTCAAAGTTGGCTTCAAACCAACGATTTCGATTTCATCACCAACTTTAACAATACCGCGCTCAACACGACCAGTCACTACAGTACCACGGCCAGAGATAGAGAATACGTCTTCTACTGGCATCAAGAATGTACCGTCGATGGCACGCTCTGGGGTTGGGATGTAGCTGTCTAATGCGTCAGCCAAGGCGAAAATAGCTGGTTCGCCGATTTCTGATTGGTCGCCTTCCAGCGCCAATTTAGCAGAGCCTTTGATGATTGGGGTGTCATCCCCTGGGAAATCATACTTGCTCAGCAAGTCACGCACTTCCATTTCAACCAGCTCCAACAGCTCAGCGTCATCTACCATGTCCGCTTTGTTCAAGAACACAACGATGTAAGGCACACCTACTTGGCGGGCCAACAAGATGTGCTCACGTGTTTGTGGCATTGGGCCGTCAGCAGCAGAACATACCAGAATCGCGCCGTCCATCTGGGCAGCACCAGTAATCATGTTTTTTACGTAGTCGGCGTGGCCTGGGCAGTCAACGTGTGCGTAGTGACGGGTGGCAGTCTCATACTCAACGTGGGCAGTGTTAATCGTAATACCACGGGCCTTTTCTTCTGGTGCCGCGTCAATTTGGTCATACGCTTTCGCTTCACCACCAAATTTCTTGGTCAACACTGTTGTAATCGCCGCTGTCAATGTTGTCTTACCGTGGTCAACGTGACCAATCGTACCAACGTTCACGTGTGGCTTGGTACGTTCAAATTTGCCTTTTGCCATGATGTTTTTCCTTTA
>JAIXZQ010000344.1 GCA_027489475.1 Methylophilus sp. | reverse complement strand
GGCACCAAACTGGTTGAAAGCGCCGGCGAAACCATGCAAGAAGTGGTCAGCTCGGTACAACGCGTGACCGATATCATGAGTGAAATTACCGCCGCCTCGGCAGAACAAAGCTCTGGCATTAATCAGGTCAATGACGCCGTGAACCATATGGACGAAGTGACACAACAAAACGCAGCATTGGTTGAAGAGGCCGCCGCGGCCGCCGAATCGCTGGTTGAACAAGCGGCAACGCTCATGGATACCGTCAACCGCTTTAAACTGCGCGGAGGTGCGGCAGTCGCAGCACGGGCACCTGCAGTGCGTGCCCCTGCCGCGGCCCCGCGTGCACCGTTACAGCGTCCCGCCGAACATGCGCCAGCCGCCAAGGCAAAGCCACCGGTTGCCAGCAGCCAATACCATGCGGCGAAGCCGGCTAAAACCGGCACGGACGATAACGACTGGGAAGAGTTTTAACAAGCAGTAGTCGATGTGGCTGGTAATCCTGTTTTTTATGAAAGGGGAACCGTATGGCAGCGTCACTTCACTCACTCACCCGAGCCCTGGCAGAAGGCTTTCTGCTGTGGGCCTCGGGGCTCAGCGGCTATCCGATGGCCAGTGATGAACCCACAGCTGGAGAAGTCCGCTAATGGAGCATACATACCAAGGGAGGGCAGCGATTGCCCGACATTGGATAATCACCTCAGGGTGATGACGGCAGGGCTTTCTCGCAATGCGAGAAGGTTTTTGCCTATCTATCGCCAGCGTTGAACACGCGGGGATGAGAGAACACCTTGTAAACCAACGCTTGGTGTTTAACATTCCTCGGCCATACAGCCGTTTAAATATGACCGTTTTATTAAAGTTTTTCGTCTGCAATACGATAACTTGATGTGCGCGATAAGGAATTGTGTGTAAAACATACTAGGCGCAATGATTTGAGGCCTAAGGCAAAGTAGGTTTATGTGCGTTGGTTGTTTGAAATGGGCAGTAAAAAAATATATTTAAAAAAATTAGGGTTGTAACACAGATTCATAACAATAGATTCATACAGAGGGGTCTTACATGTTGAATGGGATTTTAAGTCGTTTTTACCAGTTGAAATTAAAGATGCAGTTGATGGTGCTGATTGCATTGATGAGTCTGGGCTTTGCCGTAGCCGGTGCCCTGGCGTTTTTTAGTTACCAAAAGGTGGTGGTCAGAGGGGAGATCTATAACAATCTCATTGACCATCAAAATATGGCGGCAGATATTTTGCCTCCGCCATTTTACCTGCTGGAATCTTGGCAATTGGCGCTTGAGATGGCCGCAGTGAAAAACGCGCCTTTACAACCGTTGTTGGACAAAAGCGCGCAACTGAGCCAAGACTTTCATGCCCGTGGGGAATACTGGCTCAAGCAACGTCCCGAATTGGCGGACTTTGTGAAAGACAAAATGTTGTCTACCGGCGAAGCCTTTATTAATACACGCGATCAGGTGTTTATCCCTGCCATCCGCTCAAAAGACGAGGCCAGAATCCAAACAGCACTTAGCGAGCTGCAAAGCAAATACTTGGCCCATCGCAGTGCAGTCGACGAATTGGTGAAAATCAATCAAGCCTCTTATGAAACGCTGGAAAACGCTGTGCCCGGCATGATTGCCAGCGCACAACAAAAAACCTTGATGTTTGCAGTCCTGGCACTGGTGCTGACCCTGATAGGCCTCACCATGGTAGTGAGCCGCGTGATTAAGCAACTGGGCGGCGAAGCTTCTGAAGCGTTGTCGGTAGCGCATCATATTGCTGAGGGTGATTTCGCTCAAATGAGCCGCCATGACAAGACAGACAATACCAATGTGATTGGTGCACTCAATTTGGCGGTAGACACCCTGAAAGAGATAGACCGCGAAATGGCGCGTATGGAGCAAGCGCACAAAGAAGGGGATATTGATTGTAATATCGATATCTCACGCTTTAAAGGTGCGTATCGCGAGATGGCCGTTGGCATCAACCGTATGGTGGCCAACCATATCGCCGTGATGACCAAATCTACGCACTGTATCCAAGCCCTGGCCAATGGAGACTTGAGTGCTAAGCTAGAAAAATTCCCCGGCAAATTGTCGCTGGTGAACGATGGCGTAGAAGGCTTGCGTTATAACGTGAGCACCTTAATCCAAGACATGCGCCATATGGCTGAATCCCATCAGGCAGGCAATATCAGTGTCTTTATGAACCCTGATAAATTCTCCGGCGACTACAAACTGCTCGCGCAGGGCGTTAATGAGATGGTGCATGAGTACATCGAAGAGAACAAGACTGTGACGGACTGTATCTTGCAGTTTGGTAACGGCGATTTCTCAGCCACTATTAAAGAATATCCCGGAGAAAAAGCTTTTATCAATAAGAGCGTCAAAAAAATTGGCGGCAACCTTAAAGGCTTGATTGACTCCGTTAACTGGGTCAGCAATGCCCATCAACAAGGTGAGATTGATACGCTGTTGCGCGACGACATGTTTAAAGGCGATTTCAGCACCTTGGCGAAATCTGTCAATGCCATGGTCACCGGCTTGTTGGAAATGAACCAGCAATCCATGGAAGTGGTAAAAGGCTTTGGTGAAGGCGACTTTGATATCCCACTACAACAATGGCCAGGTAAAAAAGGCGAAATCAATACCACCATAGAACAAGTGCGTAGCAACCTGAAAGCGTTAATTGCCGATGTCAATATTCTGACCGAGGCGGCCAACGAGGGACGCATCACTGTGCGTGTGGATGCGGATAAGCACCACGGCGATTTCCGCAAGATTGTGGATGGCGTAAACCACACCCTAGACATGATCGTCGAGCCGATTATTGCCGTCACCGAAGCGGTGGAAACCATCACCACCGCCGCCAACGAAATATCTAGCGGCAATGCCGACCTATCTGCGCGCACTGAGCAACAAGCCTCCAGCTTGGAAGAAACCGCCGCCAGCATGGAAGAACTGGCGTCTACCGTCAAACAAAATGCTGAGAACGCCAAACAAGCCAACCAACTGGCATTAACCGCCTCTGATGTGGCAGTGAAAGGCGGGGCTGTGGTCAATGAAGTGGTCGCTACCATGAGTGCGATTAAT
>JAIXZQ010000286.1 GCA_027489475.1 Methylophilus sp. | reverse complement strand
GGCATGCTGGACAGGCCCAACATCGGTTGCAAATCTTTTTTCACTATGGTGTAGCCTACGGAGGCGACCAAAATGGTTTTGGCGATGGATTTCACCAGTTCTACCAGTGCATTTTTAGAGAACAGATTAGCCAAGCCTTTGATGGGATTGAGCTTGCCAAAATCAGGCATGATGGATTTTTGGCTCATCACCCAGCCACCGACCAGAATGGGCGCCCCCACGGCAACGGCGACGATAATGACTGCCAGCGGTAAAAACGCCCACATGGCTTGTTCTAGCACTTTAATCATGTGCACGATGAGCAGATTAGGCTCAAAGGCCAGGGCGCGGTCAAAACGCAAGCCTTGGCTCATGACATTTTTCATGGCATCGCCTAGCGGGCGATTAAGCATCATCAGCGCAATGCCACTGGTAAACAGCACAGCACAGGCCGCCAACTCGCGGGACCGGGGCACGTCACCTTCTTCACGTGCTTTTTCGAGGCGTTTGGACGACGCCTCTTCGGTTTTTTCCATATCGCTGTCTTCAGCTGCCATGTTGTCTACTCACCCGGTTAATCACTCAACAACACAAGGTTGTCCTTCATGTGAGTGATTATTGGCCAGTACGTGGTGTTTTTAATGCCTGAATAAACGGTGTTATGCACCGCTTTCCCGCCCTTTGTGCAACTTGAGTGTTAAGAGATGCAAATTTTAAAAATTAAAAACATTCAAAAACAATGACTTATTAAATTTCTGCAAAATATTTTGCAAACCACCCTAAAGTTTTAGCCGCCACTGACGTTAACCGGAATAACTTGGTTTGCGTCATAAACGCGCAGGACAAGGTTTTTTGTGAAAAAACCCCATTTTTATCGGAATACCACAAGAAAACTTGAACTGTTAAACGAATTGGAAAGGGCAATTGCCTGCGAAGATAATCACTGAAAGTTTAATTCGATACTTTAAAATCATTCCATAAAACATTGATTTTTATCAATGTGTCATTAGCCATGTAGGTGTTTGTAGGACAAACGCCTACATGGCCGTTTTCGTCTGTCTTACAAAAGAAACCGACAAAGCCTGCTTGTTGGCACCCATGATTGCGCGCAAAGTACGCCTAACGCATAAGCGTACTTATAAATCCACCAAAAAAGGGGAACACAATCATGAACATGCAAAACGATTTACTCGCTGAAATCAAAGATGCCAACCTGAACTATCTGATGCTGGCACAACAATTGATCCGTGCGGACAAGGCGACTGCCATCTTCCGTCTGGGCATCAACAAAGAGATTGCAGACCTGTTGGAAAATCTGACTAACTTGCAACTGCTCAAACTGTGCAATACCAATATGTTGTTGACCCGCTTCCGTTTTGACGACAGCGAGATTCTAGGCATGCTGACCAGCTATGCTAAAGATCCAGCGCAAGCACATTTGCACACCGCAGTGCTGATGTCTGCCCATGCTGCAGACGCAACCATATAACACAGTAGCGCCAAATAAACCGGCGATAAGAAACAGAAAAGAGGGATATCATGCAGAAAAAAAGCGTAGTGAACGAAGCAGAACAAATTCAACTGGCCATGCAAATGATTGAGCTGGGTGCACGTCTGCAACTGCTGGAATCACAAACCACTTTATCTCGTGAGCGTTTAATCAAGCTCTACAAAGAGATGAAAGGGGTGTCACCTCCAAAAGGCATGTTGCCATTCTCAACCGATTGGTTCTTAACATGGCAGCCGAATATTCATTCTTCTATTTTCTACAATATTTATCGCTTTATGGTGGATTACGCGGGCGTAGACGGCATCCAAGCCATCATCAAGGCCTACACCCTGTATATGCAACAGGTTCAAAACCCTGATGCTGAGCAAAAGGAAGAACCGGTGCTGTCATTGACCCGTGCCTGGACCTTGGTGCGCTTTATTGAGAGCAAAATGCTGACCACGAAAGTGTGTCACTGCTGTGGTGGTCAATATATCGTCAACAGCTACGATTTGAACCAAAACTATGTCTGCAACTTGTGCCATGTGCCTTCACGTGCTGGCAAAACCAAAAAAGCAAAAGAGTTGAGCTACAAACTGGTGTCAATGTCGGCTTAAGCCTGAACTTGACTGAAATGTGCGCGGGTCAGTGATCCGAATAACCAATCAAGGAGTGCACATGCATTCTATGCAACGGGTGTCAGCAGCGTGGTCTCCCTGGCGGAGTGTACGCGGCTGGCCCCAATCCCTCTGGGGTCAGGCCTTGCTGATCCAATCTGTGAGTGTGCTGTTGATCGCAGGCCTGGTGGCGGGTGCGACCCATAGCGTATTTGCCTTTGAGCTCCGTAGTCTGGGACTCCCATTGGACCGCTTATGGTTCTGGTGTTTCCCCCATGTCATCGTGGTCAGTGTGTGGGCCAAACTGGCAAACATGCCAATTTGGTGGCGCTGGATACATGCTGTTTTTCCGCCTTTGGTATTACTGATGCAGCAGGTGGCCTTACCGCCTTCTGTCTATTTGGCAGGCTTTATCATCAGTGTGACCTTGTATTGGTCTGTGCATGCCACCCGTGTGCCGTTTTATCCTTCGTTTCCCGCCACCTGGCGTGCCTTACACCGTATTTTAGAAAAACATGCCGACGATACGCCTTTACGGGTGTTGGATATTGGCAGTGGTCTCGGTGACATCAGTTTATTTTTAGCCAAACAACGAGTGCATGACAGCGTCATGGGCATTGAGATTGCCCCGTTACCATGGGCGGTCAGTGCGGTGCGTAGTATTTTTTCTGGCACCAGCGCGCACTTTGTACTCGGCGATTATCGCCAGCTGGATTTTGGCCAGCAAGACGTGGTGTTTGCTTATCTTTCTCCCGCCGTCATGCAAGCTGTGTGGCAAAAAGTGTGTCAAGAGATGCAACCGGGCAGCCTGTTTATCAGCTCAGAGTTTCCTGTGCCAGACAAAGCGGCTGACCACATCGTGTTTCCCGCCCCCGGCGCGCCTGCTTTATACGTCTATCATCGCTAACTAATGCCAGTCTCTGTATCGTCGTTACCTCGAACGCAGCCCGTTTGAATATTTCTCCATCTCGCCCATCAAGGGCGCTGATCTTTATCCTTAGCAAAGCAAAATAACTTTACTTTGTTGCGGTTCCCAATCGGTGTGCATCAGCGTAAACTTTTATTACATTATTTTAATATCATAATGATTTTCTCAGTCAGTGTTCAGGTGTGGCTGCAACGCGTACTGTCAGCATGACGCGACATGAGCCTACGCTTAAATAGAGAAAATAGGGGGGTGTATGTCGTCTATAAAGCCTGTTGCTGGCCTAGAAGCAGCGGTGTTTTCCGGCCTGTTAGACAAAGTGAATCAACCTGTGCTGATTACCGACCTGCAAGGGCTGTTGGTGTTTTGCAATCAGGCGGCCATCACCTTGTTGAGTCATGGCGACATCACCAGCATGGGCGCCTTAGAAGGGCATGCCATTGCTGAATTTTTACCCGCACTGACGCCCGCCAGCGAATTATTGACGACCCCGCCATCGACAGACACACTGTTACGCGGTAAGACCGCATGTGTCACGCCCAGCCTGACCGAACTGACAGTCTGGGTCTCTGTGCAGGCCTTGCTTGATAGTCGGTGCCAAGTGCAAGGCTTTGCCTATTTGCTAGAACAGGCAGAGGCCTTGATGTCTGGCCAATCCGCGCAGCAGGAGTTGAGCAAATACAAGCAATATCTGGCGGCCATCGTGGAGTCCAGTGATGATGCCATTGTCAGTAAAACCCTAGATGGCACTGTCACCAGTTGGAACAAAGGGGCAGAGCGGATTTTTGGCTACACGGCGGATGAGATGGTTGGTCAGCCATTGCTAAAGATTTTCCCGCCAGACCGCGCTGACGAAGAAACGCATATTCTGAGCAAGCTGCGCGCGGGGGAAAAGGTCGACCATTTTCAGACCATACGACTGCATAAATCCGGCCGCCAAATTCATTTATCAGTCACGGTATCTCCCATCTACAACGTCACCGGCCAAATCATCGGTGCATCAAATATAGGCCGCGATATTACCGAAAAATTGCATGCCGAAAAAATGATCTGGCGGCAGGCCAATTACGACACCCTGACCAATCTGCCTAATCGCCGCTTGTTGATGGATGCGATAAAGATTGAAGTGGATAAAGCCAGCCGCGAAATGCATGGCCTGACCATTATGTTTATCGACCTCGACCAGTTCAAAGAGATTAATGATTCTTTGGGCCACAATGTGGGCGATGAGTTGTTGCAACTGGTGAGCGCGCGTATCCGCGAGTGTTTCCGCCAGTCGGACATGCTGGCCCGCTTTGGCGGTGACGAGTTTGTCGCGCTGATGCCGTCGTTGAATCAACGCCGCGACATCGACCAACTGAGCCAAAAGGTTTTACAGTCATTGCAAGAACCCTTTACCTTATATAGCGGTGAGATTGTTTATGTCTCGGCCAGTATTGGGATTGCGGTGTTTCCTATGGATGGTGAAAACGAGCAAGAGCTGATTAAGCACGCCGACCAAGCCATGTATGAGGCCAAGCGCAAAGGGCGTAATCAAAGTAAATATTTTATTCCGGCCATGCAGACCTCGCTGGACAAGCACCACCAGTTGGCGGTGGACTTACGCTTTGCGATGCAAAATCAGGAGTTTTTTCTGCTGTATCAGCCCATCGTCGACATGCAAAGCAGCCGCATCGTCAAAGCCGAGGCGTTGGTGCGCTGGAACCATCCCAGTCTGGGGCTGTTGTCCCCCATGGAATTTATCCCGATTGCCGAAGAAACTGGCATCATTCATCTCCTGGGCGATTGGGTATTTAAGACCGCGGTGCGTCAGCTCTTGTCTTGGGAGCAAGCCAGTGGTCAACCCTTGCAAATCAGCATCAACAAATCGCCAGTACAGTTCAATTTTAGCCATGAAGAATCACAAGACTGGTATGCCTTTTTACGCGAATTGGGGCTATCTGGAGAACGCGTGATCGTCGAAATCACCGAATCGACCATGATGAATCAGCTGGAATCCACACAACGGGCATTGCTGAATTTTGCGGCAGCCGGCATACAGGTCGCGATTGACGATTTTGGTACCGGCTACTCGTCGTTGGCGTATTTGAATAAATTCGATATCGATTACCTCAAAATCGATAAAGCCTTTGTGCATGAGATGCAAAAAGACAATCAAAGTTATCATTTATGTGAGGCCTTGATTGTGATGGCACATAAGCTAGGCTTGAAAGTGGTGGCCGAAGGGGTAGAAACTCCCACACAGCACGCCTT
>JAIXZQ010000315.1 GCA_027489475.1 Methylophilus sp. | reverse complement strand
GCCATCTCAGCACTGCACAGCCCAAGCAAGCCAGCTTGATTGAAGCCTCCGCGCAGCTTATTGCGAGACATAATTGGGCCCGCTGCCGCCTTCGGGTGGCACCCAAGTAATGTTTTGCGTCGGGTCTTTGATATCGCAGGTTTTGCAATGGATGCAGTTCTGCGCGTTAATCTGCAAGGTATCAGCGCCGCCCTGTTTGACATATTCATATACCCCAGCCGGACAATACCGCTGCTCTGGCCCAGCATAGCGCGGTAGATTAACCCGCTCTGGCCGGTCAGATACGCCAAGGACTAAGTGCACCGGTTGGTTGTGGTCATGCGCAAGATTGCACAGGCTCACAGAACTCAATTTATCAAACGTCAGTACTCCATCAGGTTTGGCATAGCTAGGGGGGCGGCTGTCAGCAGCGGCATTCAGTGTTTCATGGTCAGCCCGCACATGCTTAAGTGTCCAAGGCATGCGCACCGCCACACTGGCCAGCCACATTTCCACCCCGCCCAACAAGGTGCCCCCCCAAGTACCCAGCCGTGAAAGATAGGGTTTGACGTTGCGTACCGCCGATAACTCTTGCCATACCCAAGAATGCCGCAGTGCCAGTGGATAGCTGTCTAGTAGCTCTGGGCTGCCTTGCGCCAGCGCCTGCATCACCGCCTCGGCGGCCAACATGCCAGATTTCATCGCATAATGCGTGCCTTTGATTTTGGGCACATTGACCAAACCTGCGCTACATCCCAACAGCGCGCCGCCCGGAAACACCATCTCTGGTAACGATTGCAGCCCGCCTTCTGAGATGGCTCTTGCGCCATAACTCAGGCGTTTGCCGCCCTTGAGCAGCGCTTGTAGCTTGGGATGCGTTTTGTAGGTTTGAAACGCATCAAACGGCGAGGTATACGGATTGCTGTAATCCAGATGCACGACAAAGCCCACCGAGACCAAGTCCTCACCGTGATGGTAGATAAAGCCACCGCCGCCAGTACTGGCAGGCAGCGGCCAGCCCAGACTGTGTTCCACCAAGCCGGCTTGATGTTGAGCTGCGGGGATACGCCAGACCTCTTTAAACCCTATGCCGTATTTGGCCGGACTGGATGCCGCCCGCAGGCCATAACGGGCCTCTAATTGCTTGGTAAGCGAGCCGCGCGTGCCTTCGGCCACTAAAGTGTATTGCGCACGGATTTCAATGCCCGGGGTAAAGTTGGCTGTGGCTTGTCCCTGTTTATCGCGTCCCATGTCGCCCGTGATGACGCCCAACAGTCGGCCTTGCGCATCTATGCTAGGCGCTTGCGCCGAAAAGCCCGTATAAATTTCGACACCTAAGGCTTCGGCCTGACCGGCCAGCCAGCGGCACAACTCACCAAGACTGATGATGTAATTGCCGTCGTTGTGCATCAAGGGGGGCAACGCCCACTCCGGAATCGTCCACTGCTTTTGCGCGCCCAACAACAAAAAATGGTCGGCACTCACCGCCGTATTTAACGGGGCGCCTTGTGCCTGCCAGTCGGGAATCAGCTCTTGCAGCGCTTTGGGATCAAGCACCGCCCCAGAAAAAATATGACTGCCGACTTCGGCGCCCTTTTCCAGCACGCAAACGCTCAACTCACGCGCCTGTGCCGCCGCCAATTGCTTCAGGCGGATAGCTGCCGACAACCCGGCAGGGCCCGCGCCCACAATCAGCACATCATATTCCATCACATCTCTTTGCATACCTGCTCCTCTACGGCAAGGCTGTTCGACCGCCGTGATTTAGTTTAACTCATTGTCTCGCATCAAAAGCGGGGTGACCAAAGCCGCTGACCCGCCGCCTGTTAACCCTTGTGCATCAGGCAATCGCCGGGATATCAATCAAATCGCTGCGCGTTGCGCCTTGGGTAAAGGCTTGGCAAAAGGCCAAAAACTGACGGATGCCGCCAGTTTGGTATTTTTGTCTATGCCATAAAAAATAAAAATTGCGCTGAAACTGCAGTCCCTGCACTTCAATCGGCACCAAGCTACCGCGTCTAAACGCATCTTTTAGCGCCAGTCTAGAGATACAGCCTATGCCTAGGCCAGATTCCACCGCACGCTTAATGGCCTCAGTGTGTTCCAGCTCTAAGGTGATATTAAGTTTGGAATAATCTTGTTTAAACGCGCGGTCAAAGGTTTCGCGGGTGCCCGAGCCTTTTTCACGCACAATCCAAGGTTGTTGCAACAAATCGGCCTTATAAATAGGCTTGCCACTGCTGGCCCAGTGGGCCAAGGGATGACTGGGGGCAGCAAAAATCACCAATTCATCTGCAATCCACGGAGCGACGGCAATATCAGGATGATTACACTCGCCCTCTATCATGCCTAAATCTAAAGTATGGTTCGCAATCTGCTCAACGATGGTACGTGTATTTTGTACCTGCAACTGGATATGGCTATGCGGCGATTGCTGCAAAAACTTGGCCACCAACAGCGTCACCAGATAATTGCCTACCGTCAGGGTGGCGCCGATTTTTAAATGGCCATAGCCCTGCTGGCCCTGCAATAGTCGTTCAATTTCACGCGCCCGGTCTAGCAACTCCACCGCTTTAGGCAATAACTGCTGACCGGCCTCGTTAATGCGTAGCGTTTTACCAACGCGGTCAAACAATTGAATATCAAATTGCTTTTCGAGTTCGATGAGGGCGCTGCTGGCCGCAGATTGGGATAGTGCCAATTGGTCACAGGCCCGCGACACGCTGCCCGTGCGGCTGATCGCGACAAATATTTCAAGTTGCCTGAGGGTGTATTTCATAGCACAGGGTAGGAACGAACCAAGTAGCGAGACGCTGCGTCAAGACATCAGATTGACTGCGTTTGCGGATGCAAAAATGTATCTACAAAATCGATATATATTATTATAATAATCAATTTAATAAATATTACAAGCTGACTTAAAATAGCTGGTTTCGTGTAACCCCCCAATGAAGGCACATGGTTTATGAAAGCACTGGTAGCGATCAAACGGGTCGTTGATTATAACATTCAAGTCCGCGTCAAAGCAGACGGTTCAGACGTCGATATCGACGGGGTCAAAATGGGCGTCAATCCCTTTGATGAAAACGCCCTTGAAGCTGCCATTCGTCTCAAAGAACAAGGCCTGGTCAGCGAAATCGTTGCCGTGACCATAGGCGCTACGAGTCACCAAGATAGCTTGCGCCATGCGCTCGCCATGGGGGCTGACAGAGTGACTTTGGTTGAAACCGCAGAGCATTTAACACCGCTATCCGTCGCTAAAACATTAAAAGCTGTGGTTGAGCGCGAACAGCCCACCTTGGTATTACTGGGCAAACAAGCCATTGATGATGATGCGGGCCAAACCGGCCAAATGCTGGCGGCCCTGTTGCAATGGCCACAAGCCACGTTTGCCTCTGACATCACCCTCTCCGGCCAACAAGCGACGGTGGTACGCGAAATTGATGGCGGCACGCAAACCTTGACGGTCAGCTTGCCCGCGGTGATTACTGCAGATTTGCGACTCAACGAACCGCGGTATGTCAAACTGCCTAACCTGATGATGGCCCGTAAAAAACCGATTGAGACCCTGCCGCTGGACAGCCTGAACGTCAGCCTGTCACAGACCGTGAACACCCTCAAGGTCGCCGCCCCGCCAGAGCGTAAGCCCGGCATCATGGTGAAAGATGTTGCAGAGTTACTGAGCAAGTTGAAAACCCACGAAGGATTGCTGCCATGAGAACCCT
>JAIXZQ010000223.1 GCA_027489475.1 Methylophilus sp. | reverse complement strand
AGCTCTACCACATTGCGCAGATAGTAGGTGTTGCGGGTATGGTTTTCAGGAATCAGCAATAGCCGCCGTGCTTCGGGGCAGATTTTTTCAACGGCGATTTGCGCGGCCTGCACCGACAGACTTAAAAATTCGGGATTCAGGTTGTTAAAGCCGCCCGGAAACAGATTGGTATCTACCGGCGCCAGTTTAAAACCGGCATTGCGTAAATCGACACTGGCATAAAACGGTGCAGCCACCTCTTGCCATTGTGCTCTAAACCAATGCTCAATATCCGGCATGGCTTGCAGCATGCGCTTTTCAAGCGCAACCAGCGGACCGCTCAATGCGGTGGTTAAATGCGGAACCATCAATCGCTCCTAACTAAGGCGGCTTGCAGGCCGCCTGTAACCTCTTCAGCCGGCTTCACTACATGGTGTGCCTGCTGGTCTGCATGATAACTGCTACGCACCATGGGTGCACTGGCCGCATTCACAAAGCCCATGGCATCCGCCTGTTGCTTAAACCAATCAAAGCGCTCGGGCGTCACATAGCGCATGACCGGCAAATGGTGCACGCTGGGTTGCAGATATTGGCCCAAGGTTAACATGGTGACGCCATGCGTGCGCAAATCGCGCATCACTTCGAGAATCTCTTCATCGGTCTCGCCTAAGCCCAGCATCAAGCCAGATTTGGTCGGCACGTCGGGATAACGCTCACCAAACTGTTTGAGCAATTGCAGCGAGTGGTGATAATCCGAGCCAGGTCTGGCTTGTTTATACAGCCGGGGCACAGTTTCCAGGTTGTGGTTCATGACATCGGGGGGCGCCGCCTGCAAAATCTGTAACGAAACATCCATGCGCCCGCGAAAATCGGGCACCAATATCTCAATCTTGATGGTTGGCGATTGTGCGCGTATGGCGTGGATGCAATCGACAAAATGCTGCGCACCGCCATCTGGCAAGTCATCGCGGTCTACCGAAGTCACCACCACATAGCGCAATTGCATTTGTGCGATGGTGCGGGCTAGATTGGCCGGTTCATTGGGGTCGGGCGGCAAGGGTTTTCCATGCGCGACATCACAAAACGGACAGCGCCGGGTACAAATATCGCCCAAAATCATAAACGTGGCTGTGCCGCCGCTAAAACACTCGCCGATATTGGGGCAACTGGCTTCTTCGCAGACGGTGTGCAACTGGTTGTCGCGCAATATCTTTTTGATTTCTTGAAAACGCGCGGAATCAGGCACTTTCATGCGTATCCATTCCGGCTTACGTAACACCGGTTGCGGCACGATTTTAATCGGAATCCGTGACGTTTTGGCAGCGTCAATTTCTTTGACGCCGGCGACTTTTTTAGCGGGTCGCGGGCTGGAGGCTGGGTCTGACATGCGTCAGTTTCTCTTTCAGTCGGTGGGTCAGGTCGGCGGCGATGTCAGACATCGACCACGCAATCTGCAAATCCCGGGTTTGTGTCATCTGCATGCCCGCATAGCCACAAGGGTCTATGTCGGCAAACGGCTGTAAATCCATATCGATATTCACACTGAGGCCATGATAACAGCACTGGTTTTTCAGGCGCAGCCCCAATGAGGCAATTTTTTTTCCGGCCACATACACGCCGGGAGCATCGCTGCGGGCTTCGGCCACCACCTGCTGGCTTGCCAAGCATTCAATCAAACTGTCTTCCAAGATGGTGACAAGCTGACGCACATTCAAGTGGCGGCGGCGTAAATCAATCAGGCAGTAGATAATCAGTTGGCCGGGGCCATGGTAGGTGATTTTGCCACCGCGGTCGACCTCAATCACCGGAATGGCATTATTGGGTAAGCGCACGCCACGACGATTGAGGCCTAGGGTATATACCGGCGCATGTTCGGTAATCCATAATTCATCCGCGCTGTTGTCATCACGGGCCGCAGTGTAGGCCTGCATTGCGGCCAGTGTCTGCGCATAATCGGTCATGCCCAGTGAGCGGATGGTGAGATCAGTCATGGCGTGATTTTTTATCTGTATCGTGGCGCAGTGTGTCAGGCCATGCACATCAACCGTATCCTGACAGACCGCGCGTGGACGAATTAAAGTACGACCTTGACCATGGGGTGTGCGGTCAGGCTACGATAAATGTCATCCAATTGCGGTTTGGAGGTGACATACACCAGACAGGTTAAACTGAGATAACGGCCGTTGCTGCTACCGCGCATTTCAATCAAATGGGTATCAAAGTCGGGCCAATGATTTTGTATGGTGCGGGTGATTTCTAGCGCAAAGGCATCATGGGTCTCCCCCATCACCTTGATTGGAAAATTGCAGGGGAATTCAATCAACGTCTCCTCAGTGGTGGACGCTGCCGGTGGGCTGGACGAAATAGGGTCTTGGCTCATGGGTACCTCGCGACTGGGCTGACATGCACTTCTGTAAAACATGACCGATGCCAGAGTGCGTTGCGCATAAAAAATTTATTCAAATAGTACAAGCATAGCCTGCGTTCAAATTTTTACGCGCTACGTGTCTGGCGCAGCCATTGGCGTTGATTAAAGCGCCTTTACTGCAAATATAAACGAATCTGGTCGAGCAGACGGGCAACGATATTGGCTTGCGGCACCGCCTGTGCCGTGACCAAGGGTTCACTGAACATCACTTTACCTTGCAGGCTAAACTCGACCTTGCCCACCACTTGGCCCGCGCTGAGCGGAGCTTGTAGCGGTGCAGGAATCCGAAGATTGGCTTTCATATTGGCATATTCGCCTTGCGGCAACGTCACATAGACTGGCTGCGCCACGGTCAATGCCACCTGCGAGGCCGTCCCTTTCCAAACACGTTGCTGGGTAATCGGCTGTTGCGCTTCGTAGATGCGTTTAGACTCATAAAACTGGAAGCCAAAATTTAACAACTTCTGGCTTTCGGCAGCGCGCACATTGTCAGAGGCGGTGCCCAGTACGACTGAAATCAGACGAAAATCACCACGCTTGGCAGAAGAAATCAGACAATAACCGGCGGATTCGGTATGCCCGGTTTTCATGCCGTCCACACTGGGGTCGATAAACAACAAGCGGTTGCGGTTGGGCTGGGTAATCTTGTTAAAGGTATATGATTTTTGCGAGTACAAGCGGGCATAGTCTTGCGGAAAATCGTGAATCAAGGCATTGGCCAGCAGCGACAAATCACGCGCAGTGGTGACGTGGGTCGGGTCTGGCAAGCCGGTGGCGTTGACATAGTGCGTGTTTTTCATGCCTAGCGCTGCGGCCTTTTTGTTCATCAGGCTGGCAAACAACTCCTCGCTGCCAGCGATGCCTTCGGCCAGCGTGATTGCCGCATCATTGCCAGATTGAATAATCAGTCCATGCAGCAGTTCGTCCACAGTCACCTGCATGGTGGTATCGATAAACATTTTTGAGCCTTCGACTTTCCAGGCTTTTTGGCTCACAGGTAAGGGTTGCGTCAATGACAAGCGCTTTTGTTTGATCGCTTCAAAGGTCAAATAGGCGGTCATGACCTTGGTTAAGGAGGCTGGCTCAACAAGCATGTCAGGCTGGTTGGCGACCAGCAGGCTGCCGGTGTTGGCATCGCGCAAGACAAAGGCTTTGGCCGCCAGCATAGGCACCGGGACATTGGCGGTGATGGCCTCTGCCGCAAGGGTCAGGCTAGGCAACACACAGGCTAAAGACAGTAAAAATACACTACAAAAACGCCACTGGGTCATCATGATTTGAGAAACAATTATCGAGAAAAAATTAGTGCAGAAATCTGCAATTGGTCACGCAGTTGCGCAGCGACTTGCGCGGCGGCCACCTGGTCTGGATAGGGCCCTAACAGCACCTGGAACAAACGGCCATTATACACTTTGTTGAGCTGAGATTGTGTCGCTGGAAGCCGGCTGGCAATGCGCTGGCTTAGCCGCTCGGCATAGTGCAGTTGGCTAAATGCGCCTGCTTGCACATATACACCGGCGGCCAAAGCGCTGTGTGGCAGGGCTTGCGCCGCTGGGGTTGTAGACGCGGTGGCGGCGGCGTCTGAAGCACCACTGGGCGTGGTGATGGCATTGGGGTTGTTTGACGCTTCTGTGCTACGCACAGCCTGCTGGGGGGCCGCCGGTGACGTTTGTGCAGAGCTGTCTAGCTTTGAAGAGGCCGGATCTGTGCTGGTCAGTTGCGTGGTGTCTATTAACCTGACCTCTACCTTGCCAGAGCCTTGTTGAATGATATCCAACTGTTTGGCTGCCGCGTATGAAAGATCTATGATGCGGTCGCGCCCAAATGGACCGCGATCATTGACACGCACAATCAGCGATTTTCCGCTCTTAAGATTGGTCACGCGGGCATAACTCGGAATAGGCAGCAAGCGATGGGCGGCACTCAGCTTATACAAATTGTAGGGTTCACCGCTGGCGGTGTTGCGGCCATGAAATTTTTTGCCATACCAAGAGGCGACGCCGGTTTCCACATAGGGTGTACGCACATCAGACATCGGTCGCATCCATTCGCCATTGACCAGATAAGGCCGCGTGGTGCCTTTGACGATGGGCTCTAACTTAGGGGTGACTGAGGTTTCAAGCGGGATGCTTGGGTCTATGCCTGCGGTCGCTGGGCCGTTTGTTTCTGCTTGTGGAATGATGTTGATT
>JAIXZQ010000364.1 GCA_027489475.1 Methylophilus sp. | reverse complement strand
ACACAACTGTCTATGTGTTCCATCAAGGTATTTTCAGTAATCTCAATTTCCAAATGGCCGATGACGGCAGGATAGTGGCTATGCAAGGTGCTTAAAAAATGCACCAAGGCATCGTTTTGGAGTTGATATTGCGATACGTTGACGGAGACCCGCGGCACATTTAAGCCTTGCGCGCGCCAGCGCGTTAAATCTTTAGCCACCTGCTCGAATACCCAAGCGCCCAACAACTGAATGCCGCCGCTCTGCTCTTGTTGCAACACGAAGGCATAAGGTGATAAATGACTTTCGGGATGATTGGGTTGTAGCCTCAATAACGCCTCAAAGCCACAAATCTTGCCATTGCCCAGGTCAATTTTAGGTTGATAAAACACGGAGAGCTGTTCAAAGCTCGCGGGCGGGGGGAATACAACTGCTTGATCCAACACCATCTGACACCTCACCTTTTTAAAATACATTGGTGGATATCTTTATTTTCGGCAGGCGACTCAAAATCTTTAGGCCTCAGCGTCAATTTTTACAGCTATCCGCTACGCATCTATTTTTATACGCAGGTGAAACCACCATACCTAGCTAATCCCTGTGGCTTGCCCATACGGCATGCTAAACACGCATTCATGCTATTCACCCATCGTCGTTGAAATCTAGGCCTGTCTCAAAAAAACAGTCGCGCGTATGAAAGGCTGGTGCTGCACACACTAAAATCTCCATCCCTCGCACCTAAATTCCTTTGTAATTTCTGAATACATGAGTAATATTAAATTCAAATATATTTATACAGTTATATAGGGTATCAAGGTCACTTAGCTAGGTGCTTAATCATGTCATTTGATTGGGATTTCGAAAGACTGTACTCACTGCTGTTCACACAGTCTAAAGTGGGGGTGGTCATTCGCGAAATCGCCTCTGGTCAGATTTATGATATCAATCAAACCTATTTGGATTTAATCGGTAGAACGCGTGAGGAAATGTCACAACTCACGTTTAAAG
This sequence comes from Methylophilus sp., assembly GCA_027489475.1. Lineage (GTDB taxonomy): Bacteria > Pseudomonadota > Gammaproteobacteria > Burkholderiales > Methylophilaceae > Methylophilus. The sequence continues at coordinate 6,288 of JAIXZQ010000364.1, read as the reverse complement.
ACATCAGCCATCCTGACGAGCAAGCCGTTCACGAACAACTCAGTCTACGCATGCTGCGCAATGAAATTTCGCAGTACACCATCGCAAAAAGGTATCTCAAAAAATCAGGCGAAGTGGTTTGGGCACAAGTCACCTGTTCAGCCATCCCCAACGGCCAGCCGTCGCCCACACAAATCATCGCCATTGCGCAAGACATCACCGAAAGTAAACTGGTGGATGAGGCGCTAGACTTTTGTTCTCGCCTAGAGCGTTCGCAACCGCACGCTCAACTGTTTAATGCACTGTGTTCCAAGATTCAATCACTGTTAAATTTGTCTGCCGTCTTTATTCTGCGCGCTAATAGGCAAGGGGTGGAGGTGATTGGCACCAGTCATGCCGACGTTGTTGACAATGGCACCCCTGTCAACCTTGATCAGTTGAACCTGCTAGACGACAAGCACGGTGAATTTATTTCTTTATCTCAACCAGACGCGACGCGCATGTTGCTGGGCCAACAGCCGTTAAACACGTGGTTTCAATATCAGCGCATCCTGCTTAAACCGCTCGCGCAAGATGAGAACAGAAGCACCGGCATCATTGTCGGCTTGATGCACGCACCATCGAGCAAACAAGGGATTATTGAATCTGTTATTAACGTGGCTGCCCCGGTGATTTCACGTGAAATCGGCTTGCTAGATGATGCAAATACACGCTGGTTCCAGGCCAATTACGACCATACGACAGGTCTTCCGAATAGACTGTATTTTGCCGACACCTTAAAACAACTGACCCAAGACAAAGGCAAAGGCTTTGCGTTATTGTTTATTGATATTGATGATTTCAAAAGCATTAACGATACGTTTGGTCACCACTTTGGTGACCGGGTACTTGGTGAAGCCGGCAAGCTGATTCAAACCTGCCTGAGAAATGTTGATATGTTATTTCGCATCGGTGGAGATGAATTTATTGTCATCGCACCCCGTTTATCCGATGGCTTTGATGCGTCCCATATCGCCAATCGAATACTCGCCTTACTCGGATCATCCGTTCAAATCGATGCCAAATTGATTAATCTAAAATGCAGCATAGGCATCACCCAGTTTCCTGAAGACCTCGACAAATATGCTGACTTACTGACCAATGCCGATCAGGCCATGTATACGGCCAAGCGCTTGGGCAAACATCGGTATGTCTATTTTTCAGACGCAATTAAAGCCAAGTCACGCCGATACTCTCTGATTCAGCAAGATTTACGTGACGCCTTGCAAAAAAACCAGCTGTTTCTTGTGTTTCAGCCCATCATTCATTTACACAATGATGAAACCGCGATGATTGAAACCTTGCTTAGATGGGAACATCCAGAGCTAGGGATCGTTTCTCCGCTTGAATTTATTCCGATTGCCGAGGAGATTGGTGAAATCTCAGCGATCACACATTGGATATTTAATCAGGTATGTTCTTTAATCAAACAGCTTCACCAGCAACATGGGCATCGCGTCAAGTTTGCCATCAATATCTCTCCGCTACAGTTTAAGCCAGAGCATGTGTCATTTTTTGATGTGGTTCAAGTCGCAGTGAGTGACCCTGACTTGCCAAAATCCAGCTTGGTTTTTGAAATCACTGAAAATGTATTGATCGCGGATGAAGGGATGACCAGAGACATTATGAAAATGCTCAGATTGTCCGGCATCGAAATTTCATTGGATGATTTTGGGGTAGGCTATTCTTCAATTTCATATTTAAAGAGCTTTGATTTTGACAGCATTAAACTCGATAAAAGCTTGGTTTCAAGCATTGCCAACCATCACAAAGAGCGCATGGTGTTTAACGCTATTGTCGATTTAGCGCAAAAAATCGGTATGAAAGTGGTGGCTGAGGGCATAGAGGATGACCATGTATTGTCATTGGTCAAACAAGCGCATGTGGAATACGGCCAAGGCTACTACTATGCAAAACCCTTAACCCTCAATGCACTCATCAGCTATCTAAACCAAGAAACCGTTAAGGCGAGCAATGTCTATACGCTCATCCAGTCCAAGAGCTAATCATCACGCCCCGCTGGTCTTGCACACCTGTGAGATGAATGACATGTCATCTCTCTTTCACCTTATTAAGGATTTGTCATGATGGATGCGCAAGAAAAGAAAAGACTAGAGGCGCTTGCGAGCTATCAAATCCTAGATACGGTGCGTGCTGAGGATTTTGATAATTTGGTCAAATTGGCTGCAGCCTGCTTTGACACGCCGGTCGCGACCATCACTATTTTGGATGAAACCCGCCAGTGGTTTAAAGCAGCCATAGGCCTAGACCTTTGCGAGACTAACCGCGACATCTCTTTTTGCCAACATGTGCTGTATTCCGGCCAGCCCATGATTGTGAATGATGCACTAAATCATCCTGACTTTGCACAGTCGCCCTTGGTGACAAGCGAGCCGCATATTCGTGCCTATGTGGGGGTGCCCATCATTGATTCTGACGGCTATATCCTGGGGACATTTTGTTTGATTGACCATCAACAAAGAACATTTAGCCCAAGCATACTCGCGATGCTGGAAAAGTTTGCCTATCAGGCCATGCGGCTGATTGAGCTGCACCGTGCAAGCCTGACGCAAGCCAGCCTGACTTCTGAAGTCACGCGTGCCTATGACGAGGCCTTGAGTGCGCAACAGACGTGGATGCTGGCCATGGATGCGACGGGGGATGGGATTTGGGATTGCAATATCGCCGATGGCAAAACCTATTTTGGGCCGAATTGGCTAAAAATGCTGGGCTATGGCCCATCCGAGATTGCAGGCAGTTTAGAAGGCTTTAAATCCATTATTCATCCTGAGGATGTAGAGCGGTTTGAACGGATTGCGGCCGACTATCTGTTAGGAAAATCTGACAAATACCGTGCTGAATTGCGACTGCGCTGCAAAAACGGTGAATTTAAATGGATATTGTCTAGGGGCTTAATTGTAGAACGCGACGCAGACAATCATCCCATCAGGATTGTGGGCACCCATACCGATATCAGCCATTACAAACAGCTTGAAGAAACCATTTGGCGACAAGCTAACTTTGATTATTTAACCAACTTGCCCAATAGACGCTTTTTCTTATCCAGTCTGGAGCATGAAATTAAAAAGGCAAAGCGCCATCAGGCAACCTTTGCCTTGTTTTTTATTGACCTTGATGGCTTTAAACAAGTCAATGATGTGTATGGGCATGAAATTGGCGACAAACTACTGGTGAGATTTACCAAGCGGGTCAGCTCGGTGTTGCGCGATGCCGATGTGTTTGCACGCTTAGCTGGCGATGAGTTCAACATTCTGCAAACCCATGTGCAATCACGCGAAGATGTGATTGCGCTGGCGAATAAATTACAGTCGGTGTTTCATCAGGATTTTGTGGTTGCTAAACAGCATTTAAAACTCAGCGCCAGTGTGGGCATCGCCTTATATCCTCAACACGGGGATACCACAGACACCTTGCTCAATGCCGCTGACAAAGCCATGTATCAGGCCAAATCATCGGGTAAAGATCAATGGTGCTTTGCCAGTCTTGAAGGCGCGTGATGGCTGCGGCTTGCGGGCGACTTGATGATATGTGTATATGCAAATGGGTTAATTCCCTCGATAGGTTGAATACCCGAACGGACTGATTAATAAGGGAATATGCGTGTGGTTCACGCCCGCATTCAGCACAAAGACAACGGAGACTTCAGGAAAAAAACTCTGTTCACCGCGCTGCGCAAACCAAGCGCCCGTCTCAAACGTCACCCGATAATGCCCCTGTTGCAGCGCCTGCGTGGCTGGATATAAGGCTCTGACGCGACCATCAATATCAGTGATGGCGCGTGACAACAGCCGCCATTCAGATCCGACCTTTCTTTCTAAGCTGACCTCTACCCCCTGTGAGGGCAAGCCGGTGCTGGTGTTTAACACATGCACACTGAGTGGATTATCCGCGGCCGCACAGCTCAGCGCACTGATGAGTGCAAAAATCAGACTGAAAACAAGCTTAGCCATAGAGACGCTCCAATGGAAAAATGATGAATAGATTTAGGGCGTGGCAGCGAATCAGCCAAGCCGCTCTGAGACTAGGTGAACCCCTGTTGTTTTAGGCGCGCTTGTGCATCAGGCTGGTAAACTCAGCGGCTGGCACGGCTTTGCTATACAACCATCCCTGATACGCCTTGCAGCCATAGCGGTGTAAAAACGCGCGCTGATCTTCGGTTTCAACGCCTTCAGCCACCAGTGCCATGCCCATCTCATAGGCCAAGCCTATGGTGGTGCGGACGATGGTCTCATACACATTATCCCCGGGGATTTCTTTAATAAAGCTTTGATCTATTTTGAGCTTTTTAACTGGCAACTGCCCCAAGCGTGCAAGCGAAGAATGCCCAGTGCCAAAATCATCAAGCGCGATTGAAAAGCCTTCATCCGTCAGGGCTTTTAGCTGGCTTCTGGTAATCTCAGGGCTGGCCATCGCCACTTGTTCGGTAATCTCAATTTCGAGCAGCCGATGTGGGCATCCATGCTTGAGACAGGCTTTTTTAACTTTGTCGACCAAATCTACTTGTCTGAACTGGTAGGGCGAGATGTTAATCGCCACCGTGATATCCAACCCGTTTTGATGCCACAGCGCGATTTGTTTGGTTGCCGTGTCTATGACCCAATCCCCTAGCGGCAAAATCAATCCTGACGCTTCGGCAACCGGAATAAATTTTGCGGGCGACATGGGGCCTAGCATCTCATCGGTCCATCTTAATAACGCTTCTGCGCCAATAATCATGCCGGTTGCGGTGTTTACTTGTGGCTGATAATGCAACGTCAGCGCATCTGCATTCAAGGCTTTGCGCAGGCGAGACAAGCAATTGAGGTCTTCTGCCGCAGACGCTGATTGCTCAAACCTAAACTGTAATGACGTGCCCTTACCGGCGGCTTTTGCGGCATACATGGCAATATCGGCATGCCTTAACAGGGTATCGGGATCTTGGCCATCCTCTGGAATCATGCAATAGCCCAAACTGGCGGTGGGCGTCACCTCTTGGTTATTCAAAATCACAGGCTGTTTTAATAGCTCTAATACAGCCTGTGCCTTGGCTTCAGCATCTGACACGGACGCAATATTGTTAAAAATAATCGCAAACTCATCGCCGCCCAGTCTTGCCAGCGTATTGCCATCCACCACCATTTTGGACAAGCGGGCTGCGATTTCCATCAGCAGGGTATCGCCTTGCTGATGACCAAAACTATCATTGATGATTTTGAAATTATCCAAATCAACCATCATCAGTACGCTGTGCTTGTTGGCTTGGTGAGTGGCAACCAACAAGGTATGTTCGAGCCGCTCTCTGAGTAAAAAGCGATTTGGCAAATTGGTTAACGAGTCATGTGTCGCAAGGTAGCGCAACGTTTCTTCGTTTTCTTTACGTACCGAAATATCTGATACCAAAGCCACATAAACGGGATAGCCACGCTGCTTAGTTTCAGAAACAGACAATTCAATTGGAATCTGCTTGCCATCTTTGCGTATGCCAATTACATCAAACTCGATGCCCTGTGGATGCGCTTTAAAACTGTCTACCAAGTGATGCCACTTAAATCCGCTGGACTCCGCCTCATGCTGTACAAACAGTCTTGAGATGTTGGAGCCAATAATCTCATCGGCTTGATAGCCAAAAATACTTTCTGCCGCAGGATTAAATGATTGAATCGCGCTGTTTTTATCTACCGTAATCAGGCCATCGACCATATGCTCGATAATGGCTTGGGTATGCATCACTTGCTCAGTGAGTAAGTCCTGATTGTGCTTACGTTCGGTAATGTCTCTGACAATCGCCACAAAATGAGCTTTATCCTCTGGCAAAGCAACATATTGCAGAAACACCTCAACCGGAATACGTTTTTGTGCCTGATTCAGATGCTCTGTTTCAAAGGTGATGGACTGCTTTTGACCCTCAATCAATGGCTGAATAAAGGCTCTAAAACTGGTTTCATTAAAGTCAGGTTTTATATCGTAGGGATGCATGGTGTACAAGTCATCCTGACTGTATCCCACCTGACGCAAAGCCCCCTCATTGACATAGAAAAATTGTAGGTTTTTTGCATCAAACATAAACACACAATCAAGTACTTGATCGAGCGTGCTTTTAAAATGTTGCAATGATTTTTGCACTTGTTTTTCTGCCGTCAAATCTGTTTTAACGACAATAAACGACTTGAACGCCTGATGAGGTCCAAATATAGGATTACACTCGACCTTGACCCAATAAGGTTTACCCGGTTTCGTCAGCCGTGACAGTTCTAGGCTAAATGCTTTTTT
>JAIXZQ010000015.1 GCA_027489475.1 Methylophilus sp. | reverse complement strand
TGCCTGTCGCTGCAAGCGGGTGGTGAGGGTCTGAATATTGCGCTCATACTCTGCATTTTCGTCAGAGATGCGCATTGTCAAAGTAGCTTTTTCGGCCAACTCGCGTAACAAGCGACGAATCACCAGTACCACCAAACCAACAAAAATCAGCGGGCACGCCATAACAATCCAGCGCATCATACGGCGTGTGTGGTTTCTGCGCTCAGCCAAGGCGTGTCTAGAATCCAGCACCTGACGCTCAAGACGCTGCGCCAAAACATCCACGTTTTGACTGCCTTGCACCCCTGAATCCAGCCGCACCACGGCCAGCGCTTTGTCAAACTGATGTTGTTTGGCAAAGTCTATGGTCACGCTCATCTCGGCAGATCTTTTTGCGATGCTATCAATCAGCGCATTCATGGTCTGCTGAATCTCAGGCTGTTGAATCAAGTGGGTGTGATTAAGCAAGGTGGTGATGTTTTGCATGTGCGCGGTGATTTCACGCGTTGCATCATCATAAGGCTTGAAATATTTTTCTGAGCGGGTTAACAAATAACCGCGTTGCGCACTCTCGGCCGCAGCCAGACTTTCTAAGGTTTTCCATTCTTCTGCCAGCAACTGGTCTAGCAAGGTGAGCCGGTCCGTGTGGGCATTTGACGAAACGATATAACGATCATTTAGCACCAACATGCCCGCGGCTAACATCAGACTCACGGTCAGCAACGCCACAGTGTTCCCACCAAAGGTATCACTGAGTCGTTCCAGCCGGTCTAAGCAAGCCAGTAGCGTGGATCTAAATTTTTGCATGTCGCTCCGTAGGGGGTGTGCACCGTTTTCTCTCAGCGCTGCGGTCTCAAGCGCGCATTCATGGCGGTACACTGCGCAACATCATAACGGGCTTGTCTGCGCTCGGCAATCTCCAATAATGGCTTTTCATAAGGGCATACTGGCGGCTGACAGGCTGCTGTCAGACGATTCTGACTTGACCGTGCGGGACGCGCCGATAGCCACCACCTAAGGGGAGCGATAGCATGGCTGCATTGGTCGCAACTGTCTGCAGAATCGCCGTATCAGCAGACAGAGAGTCACGGCCCACGCCTTAAGGAGCCATGCTATGTTTGATACTTCAGCCCCAGAACAATCCACGCGCATTGCCTCTGAAGACACTGCACCCACCGATGCTGTCGACACCCTTGCCACGCAACTCAAGTCCACCGCGCATGCGTTCATGCAAGCCGTGAGCGATGCGGCTGATCAAACACAAAGCCAACTCAAAGCACAAGCGGCGTCCCTTAATGAGCAACTCAGCAACGAGATTGCGCAGCTCACAGCCAATGAAAACCTGTCTGCGTTGACCGCAGATGTCTCTTCACAGGCGCAGCAGATCACCGCACAGATGCAAGCAATCAAAACGCAGCTGACAGATGAATTCAGCGCAACCGCCGCGGCGCTCAAACAACAAGCCAGTGACAGGGTACAAAGCAAGCCGCTAGAAACCTTATTGCTAGCGGCAGGCGCAGGTTTACTGATAGGATATCTGGTGGGGACGACGCGTCAACCTTAGACGCATACACAGAGTACAAGGACAGTTATGTGGGCCAACCTGCTCAAAATGCTGGCGGTGTTATTACTCAACCGCAAACTCATGGCTTGGAAAGGGCGCCTGACCCATTTGCGCCATCAAGTGGCCGACTATACCGAGGACCGTGCGCAGCAGTTGCGGCAAGACTTTGTGCTAGAAACCCAGCGACTGGCGCGTAGTCTGGTGGGATTACTGATTGCATTTAGCATGTTTATTTTTACTGGGCTGCTCGGCTTGATGTGGTTGTTCTCACTGCTTTGGCAACACCCACACCGTTCCTTAATTTTAGGCTTGGCCATGCTGATACCGGGACTCATTGCACTCGCAGCCGGCTGGTGGGTGCGGTCGCTGTGGCAACAAAAACCGTTGTTTGCCGATTCGTTGGCCTTAATCAGCCAAGATTGGCAGCTGTTTAGAGAAGACCTTGCACCGACGCCTGCACCAGCCGAGGCTGCTGCGACAAGTCCGGCTGCGACAGATGCTGCGGAGGCCGCCCCCGTGCAAGCCACCGCCCAGCCCGCAGCGGCAGCCGCCCCTGCGGCCACTTGATAGACTGAGAAATTACGAGCACATGATGAAAAAAATATTGCTGGTAGATGACCACAGCATCGTTCGCGAAGGCCTGCGTAACCTGATTGAACTGGAGAACGACCTCGAAGTGACAGGCGAGGCCAGTTCTGGCGCCGAGGCCATACAACTGGTTCGCAAACATAGCTATGACGCCATGGTATTGGATATTTCTATGCCGGATAAAAACGGGGTAGATACCGTGCATGAACTCAAACACGTCGCGCCACAATTGCCCGTTTTGGTTTTAAGCGGCTATGCCGAAGACCAGTATGCCCTCAACCTGATGCGCAATGGCTGTAAAGGCTATTTGTCTAAAAATGCTGACTCAGATGAGATTATTCATGCGATCCGCACGGTGGCAGCGGGCAAACGCTATATCTCTTCTGAATTGGCTGAACTGATGACCAATGAGCTCAGCCACCCGTCTGACAAGCAGTTACATGAAACCTTGTCAGACCGCGAATTTCAGGTGTTTGTCAAACTGGCTGCCGGTCAAACGCCGACGGCCATCGCCGATGAATTATTTATTAGTATCAAAACCGTCAGCACTTACCGCAGCCGGATACTGGAAAAAATGGCCATGAAATCAAACGCTGACCTCACCTACTATGCCATTAAATATGGCCTGATGAATTAATCCATTCACAGCCATCATGCGCAATAGAGGGGGTTTTATGACACGCTGGGGAGAAGAAATTGGTTACCGGGGTATGTATAAACTACTGTTAGTTGAAGATTCTGCGCTGATTCGCGACGTCATTCTCGAGATGTTGCATGACTGTCATCAGCTGGATATTAAAGACATCGCCACCACTAGCGAGGAGGCGATACATCTGCTCAATTCGCAACAATACGACATGATTGTGTTGGATATCGAGTTAGGCAAAGGCACTGGTTTTGATGTGGTGCGCCATACGCGCCAGCAGGATTATCCGTTTAAAGCCCCCGATATCGTCATGTTGACCAACCATGGCAACAGCTATTACCGTAACTTGGCCCATACCATGGGCGTGGAATACTTTTTTGACAAGTCTTTGCAGTTTGATGAATGCATGGACATTATCCAGCAACGCGCCAACCAGTTAAACTGAGCGCCCTGCCGTCACCCCCTCACCTTGATTGGCTGCCATGCCTAGCCTAGAAACCTGGGAACTCCTGAGTTATATGGTCACCGTGATTGGCCTGCCGTTGGCCATCCTGACCTTTGTGCTTGAGCAACGTAAAGAGCGCGAAAATGAGGATGAAGAAGTCTATCAACTGTTGGCTGACAACTACACTGACTTTTTAAAGCTGGTGATGGCCAATCCTGACTTGCAACTGCGCTCGCAATGCGCGCCACTGCAAATGTCTGCAGAGCAAGAGGAACGCAAGCGCGTGTTGTTTGAGATTTTAATATCGCTGTTTGAGCGCGCCTATCTGTTGGCCTATGACGCAGACATGCAAGGTAAACGCCTACGGCGCTGGCTGTCGTGGGAGGACTATATGCGCGAATGGTGCGAGCGCGAGGACTTTAGACAGCAACTGCCGCGCCTGCTGGTGGGTGAAGATGCCGATTTTGTTGCCTATATTCAACAGATTGCGCAACGGGCGGATGCTGCGGATGGAGTGAATACTTCGGTCTAACAGGCGTGTTACCCACTTGCGGCTATCACGCCCTGACATCAGCCATCGCTAAATCCTTTAGCATCGCCAGCGAACCCAAGCCTAATCCCGACCCATGGCCAACAAGCCCGGTGCAACATGTATCAAGCGTGCTACCGTCGCCAACAGCACGCGCAGGATAGGTTGGCAGGTGACTGCGCTTATTTTTTGAGCGCGGTCAGTTTAAAACCAGCCGCTTTAAAGGCTTGCAACAGCCCGGTTTTACCTGCCAAATGTGCCGCCCCGACTGCAATAAATACCGACCGTTGGTTGGCTTGTGCAATACTGGTGGCCGCCATCTGCACATTTCGCTCATCCAGCAATTTGACCCGCATGCGTTGCCATAAGGCCGCAGGGATCACGCCTTGCGTCATGGCATCATCCATACGCGCCACTTGTTCTGCATCGCCAGCCAGATAGGCTTTGAGCAGCTTTTCAAAGTCAGCCTCTTTTTGTTTTTGACTGCGTTTAAGCACCGCGCGCAACATCTGCAGTTGCTCATCCATGGTCAAACTATCCATCACGCCAAAGTGTGCTTCTGGCGTTTCTAATCCCACCACTTGTTTATCAAAGTCTTCTGCTTTGGCTTTAAGTAATAAGTCTTGGGCAAAGGGGGTTTGCGGTTTGGGCAAATCAAACATCAC
>JAIXZQ010000350.1 GCA_027489475.1 Methylophilus sp. | reverse complement strand
CAAAGAAGTGCGCAAACAATGGATTGTGCGCATTACTGACCATGATGGTGTGGACGGTCAAATTGGCGGTATTGAAGCTTGGATTCGCTTGGGTGAAGCCGTCGGCTTGACGCGTGAGCAAGTCACCAGCTTAGAAATGGTTTCACCCGGCGTGCGCTTTGCAGTGGATGCCTATGTTAACTTCGCCAAACAGCGTCCATGGCAAGAGAGCGTTTGCTCTAGCTTGACCGAATTGTTTGCGCCGCATATTCACCAGCAACGCATCAGCTCATGGCCTTCCATGTATCCCTGGGTCAAAGAAGAAGGTCTGATGTACTTTAAAAAACGACTGACAGAAGCGCGCCGCGATGTGGAGCAGGGGTTGGGTGTCACCCTCGATTACTTTAGTACTTCACGCGAAATGCAAATGAAGGCGCTGGAGATTTTGCAGTTTAAATTGAACGTATTGTGGGTGATTGCTGATTCCATCATGCTTGCCTGCACCGACATTAAAACCGAAGGCCGTGACTATTTGCGTCAGCCCGTCATTAAAATCGAAAGCTAATATGGCACATACCATACAACATGCCGATGTCTATGCCATTGCACTGCATCATCGTTTTCAATGGGAAGAAGCCCAACAAAGTTATGTCATTCTGTTTCCAGAAGGCATGATTAAGTTGCACGGCGGTGCCGGTGAAATCTTAAAGCGGGTCAATGGCCAGGCCAGTGTTGGTGATATTGTGGCTGAGCTACAAGCCGCTTTTCCTGATGTGCCCGACCTTGAGTCCGACATCATTGGTATGTTTGATCTTGCGCTGGATAAAGCCTGGATTCGTAAAGTTAATTAGAGAGTGAGGTAGGGCATGGCACAGCTTAATAATGGTGTTGCATCCAGTGTGACGAATAAACAGCCGCTCTGGCTGTTGGCCGAGGTAACGTATCGTTGCCCATTACACTGTGCGTTTTGCTACAACCCCACCGACTACGACAAGCACAGCAAAAACGAATTGACCACCGAGCAATGGCTGCAAGCCTTGCGCGATGCGCGCAAAATGGGTGCATTGCAATTGGGGATTTCTGGCGGTGAGCCTTTGTTGCGTGATGATATTGAGCAGATTGTTGAAGAAGCCCATAAGCTAGGCTATTACAGCAATCTGATCACATCTGGCGTCGGCTTAACTGAAAAACGTATTCAGGCCTTTAAAGAAGGCGGCTTGGACCATATTCAGTTGTCCATGCACGACATCACCGAAGACATCAGCAACTTTATTACCGACACACGCACCTTTGAATTAAAGAAAAAAGTGGCGGCCATGATTAAAGCCCATGGCTATCCCATGGTGCTGAATGTGGTGATTCATCGCTACAACATTGACCATGTCGATAAAATCCTTGAAATGGCAGAAGCCTTGGGTGCCGATTATGTCGAGTTGGCCAATACCCAGTACTATGGATGGAGCCTGGTGAACCGCAGTCAGTTGATGCCTACTCGTGAGCAACTTAACCGTGCTGAAGCGGCGACCAATGCCTTCCGCGAACGCGTAGGCAACAAGATGAAAGTGTTTTTTGTGGTGCCGGATTATTTTTCAGACCGCCCGAAAAAATGCATGAACGGCTGGGGCGAAGTGTTTATGATTGTCACCGCCAACGGCGATGTGTTGCCTTGCCACTCAGCCCGTTCGCTGCCAGGCTTGGAGTTTCCCAATGTGCGTGAGCATGGCCTGCAATGGGCATGGAACGAATCCCCGGCGTTTAATAAATATCGTGGTATGGACTGGCTGAAAGAGCCGTGCCGCAGTTGCGACGAAAAAGAAAATGACTTGGGTGGATGTCGCTGTCAGTCTTATTTACTCAGCGGCGATGCTGAGGCGGCCGATCCAGTGTGTACCAAGTCGCCGCATCGTCATTTGATTGATGAGGCATTGGTCAATGCGCAAAACCCACTTTTGCGTGAACAGCCGATTATTTTCCGTACCGATAAAAACTCCAAAAAATATGTGGCCGGCGAAGGTGAACGCGTCTCAGAATTTCACGCCTTGCCATAAGCACACACTGAGTACTAATCACGTTATCATGCACAGACTCTGTTCTGTGCATGTTTATTTTTAGGAACTGCTTTGATCCCTCACGCCACCGTGCTGGTCTGGGTGTTGGCCGCGTTGGCTGCCCTGGCGCCATTTGCGATTGATACTTATCTGCCAGCGTTTCATCAAATGGCCGACACCTTACAGACCTCGCCCTTGGCGATACAGCAAAGTCTCACGGTGTATCTATTGCCTTATGCGCTGATGACCTTGTGCCACGGGGCGATTTCCGATGCCATCGGCCGGATTACCACCATACGCTGGGGCTTATCCATTTTTATCATCGCTAGCTTGGGGTGTGCATTGGCCCCAAATGTTGAAACCTTGTGGTTTTTTCGTGCCCTACAAGGCATGAGTGGTGGGGCAGGCAATACGGTGGCCCGCGCCATGGTGCGCGATTTATTTAGCGGGGCACAAGCGCAAAGAGTGATGGCAACGGTACAAATGTTGTTTGGGATTGCCCCGGCAGTAGCCCCCATCTTGGGCGGGCTGTTGCTGGGCATCCACTGGCAAGCGATTTTTATATTCTTGGCCCTGTATGCCGCGATTACCCTGTATATGGCCATACGACAGTTGCCAGAAACCATGCCGGCGGCACAACGCGTGCCTTTTTCGTTGCGTGTGACCTTACGCAACTACGGCTTCATGCTCAAAGACCGTTACTTTCTCACCATGATTGTCTGTCTCAGTTTGAATTTTTCGGCCTTTTTTATTTATGTGTTGGCCAGCCCGGTATTTTTGGTTGAGCATTTACACCTAAATAGTCACCAATTTGGCTATCTGTTTATTCCCACTGTGACCGGTATGATGTTGGGCTCATGGATTTCACGCACCACAGCCGGCCGCGTCGCGCCGATGCGCTTACTGACGTGGGCATTTATCTGGATGCTGGCGATTGCACTATTGAATGTTGCGTTGCATGGCTGGGCAGGCGCCCAGATGCATGACACTTGGTGGCTCGCTATTGT
>JAIXZQ010000382.1 GCA_027489475.1 Methylophilus sp. | reverse complement strand
GCTGCTTGCATCACCTCAACATGAAACGGCATGTTATGCATGCCCAGATCTGGCAACCCCTCTGGGGGCTCTTGGGACAAATTCTGCACATTGCTGACCACAATCTCATCATTCGCCGACATATCAATGCTTACTGGGGCGTTTGGCTCACTTGCAACACTGAATCTGGGTGCGGCGGCGCAGCCATTTGGCAGACATATCAAGCCAGTAACCAGCCATATCAGTATGCAGCCATTGGTTGGACGATGCCATGCACGGGGCTGAAGTCGGGTGCGCGCGTGGACGTTCTCTGCGGGATGCGCGCGATGGATTCCCAGCATGACTGAGTACTCATTAAACATGCCCACAGTATGGCAAGCGCGCATGACAAGCTAAAGACAATGGCGTATCCACACGCTTTTTATTGCAACAGACTAATAAAGCACAGACATCCGTGGCGGCATGCAAGGGGGTGTTGCAGGGCCATGTCGCCTGCGGCTGCCAGCAAAGCATGAAATATCAGTCCCTTAGACGCATGTATGGTCCGTTGTCATGAATGTTTCAACAAGCTGACATGGTTCAATCATTTTACTGTCACAAATTCACACCACACTAGCCCTCATTTATTGCAATGATATTTACTGATGAATACCGTAATCACCTCCCCTGTGCAACACAGCGAATCATGGCCGATGGCGTTGACGGATGAGCAACGCATCGTCTTTATGGAAGTGATTGAGGAGTCATTGCGTCTGAGCAACCGCACACATTTATTTAACTGGCTGCAGCGCGGTTTTCAATTTCTGTTGGCGCATGAGGTCATCATCATCGCCGTGCGAGGCGCAGACCGTGCCACGTATGATTATGAATATTTAACCTCTAGTCGATATTTTGCCGACAAGCAATTTGACAGTGTACTCAACGAGGGTGATGGTCTGGTCAATGAGGCGTTTAACAAATGGGCTAAACTCGGTGTGCCCCTGTTTTACCATACCGACATTCCAGCGCAACAACATCATCACTTTGCCGTTGAGCAAGTCAGCAAAGAGCGCATGCTCGCGGCTGAGCTCAAAAGCTTTGTTGTGCACGGCATAGGCGGCGAGCACAACCGTGTGGCCACCATGGTCATGTTTGGTCGCCTCAATGCCGCGGTCAGTCCGCAAACCGCGCACTTGTTAGAACTGCTGATGCCGCATTTACACTGCGCCATCGTCAAGGTCACCGCCAGCCGACAACATGCGCTGTTGGCCAATTCGTCACGCAATCATCGTGTCAAACCGTTGAGTAAACGCGAGATAGAAGTCATAGAATGGCTGCAAGCCGGTAAAACCAATTGGGAAATCGGCAACATCATGCAAGTCAGCCCACTAACGATTAAAAACCACGTGCAGAATATTTTGCGCAAACTCGATGTTGAAAACCGCAGCCAGGCTGCCTCTAAAGCCATGAAGCTTGGCCTGATTACTCGCAAGCCCTAAATAAAAGAGGTGACGCATCAGTTAGCGCATCCCCTCTAAGCCTGAACCCTGCTTCTTCCTCCTCTAGTCCTCTCGGACTAGTCCACACGTATTTGTCGTCATTTTCTTTTTTTACAATCCGTTTCGCTGTGATGGCTAAAAGCTAGTCTGACTGGACTAGTGCAAAAACTACCCCTGTCACTCAGGGCAAGAATAATACGCAGGCCAGAATTCGAATCATCAAAACAATAGAAGTTTGTCGTTTTAATTTCGCTCTTTCTACGATTTTGAAATACACATTAAGGAGAAGTACATGAAGTTCACATTAAAAGCCATGGTGGCAGCGTTAGCCTTATCGGCAGCCACTGTTCCTGCGCAAGCCGCGATGGAATCAGCTACAACAAACGGTAACGGTAGTTTCGTACTTTCAGTTTGGAATGATCTGAGTGGAACGTCAGCCACTTTTGATTTAGGTTTCAACTACAACACTTTTTCATCATTGGTTTCACAAGTTTCTTCAACGCCTTTAAATTTGGCAATTGGTGATTATGCTGATGCTTGGAGTGGATTTGTTTCACAATCTACAATAGGAACATCAAATTGGGCTATTTTTGCAGGTGATCGATTGGGTTCTGTTCGGACAGCTAATTCGCTTGGTTTTTTCACATCAACTAACAGTTCAGATCTTACAAATCTATCAACGTCTACTGACGTACTGCAAGTTTTAAGTGCATTTGATACTTATATAAACTCTGCTAACGGTCTAGGTAATCACCAAGCTGTTGACAATGGTGCAAACACCGCAGCTCTTGAATCTCCTGCTGGTGCAGGTAGCAGTAATGCATATGGTACTCAGAGTAAAGCTGGTGGTTTGGGACCGATTGCTGGCACATCATTTGATAACAGTTTACAAATGTTGCAAGTTTTGAATAAAGGCTCAGCTGCGCCTGTAGGTACCTTTATGGCTGATGCTTCTGGCAATAACTATGTATTCACTTTGTCATCTAGTGGTGTATTGAACGTATCTAGCAATGTGACAACCCCAGTCCCTGAGGCAGACAGCTACGCCATGATGATGATTGGCTTAGGTTTGGTTGGTTTTGTAGTGCGTCGTCGCTCAAACTAACTAGCTGTTTAACTCGATTAATGCACGGTTAAAGATGAAATAACTGTTGTCAAATTCTTAAAGGAATGACTATGAACAAAATGAGTAAAATTGCACTGTTGTGTGCATCAATCTTCTCTGTAAATCAGGCCTATGCTGCGGCAGTGACACCTACTGATATTCAAAACGCCACCACGTTGAATCAAGCTTGGGTGACTGGCGCATCTGCACCTACATTAAATGTGTTTTTGGGCTTTGCCGCAGGGTGTGAGGCCAACACATTGGCAGTTTTTCATGGCGGTTCTGCTGGTGCAGTCTTCCCTGGCGCAAGCAACACAGGTAATGCTTTTGCCTATGCTTGTAAGCGCGGTGGTGTGGTCTCTGTGTTGTATCACACTAACCAAGGTGGTTCTTTTAATGCTTATGCTCCTCATGTACCTAACGATGTTGCAGGGACTGGGAATTTTGGCGTGACTACGAACCTAAATCGTTTAGCAAACGTGGCAACTGCAAGTTGCTCAAATGTAGGTACGGTGACTGTTACTAACCAAGGTGCAACGCCGGTTTATAGATGTACAAGCGCTGTTGTTAACGGTTTTGCAGTCACTGATAACACACCTAAAAAACCCGCTGGCGGTTTTTCAGATGTTGAATCTGCTTTGTTTGGCGTAGATGCGAGTTCTTATGGTAAAGAGTTGGATGCTGGTGTAACGCAAGTGTTTGGCGTGATGGCTTCTGAACCGTTATATCGCGCGATGCAAGTAGCACAGGGCATCTATTCTACAACTGCGATTGCATCTTCAAGTGACCCATCTTTCTTGCCACAAAATGCACCAAATATTACTAAAGAGCAGTATGCTTCATTGGCCTCAGATCCTTTAGCTTCATGGGCTCCTTTGGGTGTTGATGAAACCAAGAAAGTGATTATTGCTCGTCGTGTAAATACCTCTGGTACGCAAGGATCATCTAACGCTTATTTCATGGGTAATCCATGTATAGGGAATCCATCTACTGGTGGTAAACTATTTCCATCAACAGCCGCAGATTCAGATCCAGATTTTTACAGAGTATTTGAGGGTGGCGAAACTGCAGATGTTCGTAACGCTATATCAAACGCATCATCATCTACAGATTTGTCACTGAATTTCGCCCTAGGTGTAGTTTCACTGGAAAACGCTCCAGCTGCTGGTCGTCGTTATTTGAAAGTGGATGGCGTGCATCCTGAAGCTGGTCCAAACAATACCGTGGACAGTTTCGCGCGCTACACTTCTGCACAGGGTCAATATCCATTCCAGATTGAGTTGAAAGCATTTGTAGCTAACGATGCAGTGGGTACATTTGGTGAAACTGTGATTAACAACATTATCAGCGGTGTTTCTACCGTAGCTTGCACCACTGTTCCACGTGGTCTGGTATTGAACTCAGCTTCGAGTGCTTGCCCAGCGACAAACTCTGGTATTCACATTACCAAAGCTACTCGCAAAGGTAACAACTGCCGTCCTTTGACTTGGAAGTTCTAATTTTCCACTCTGGGATAGTTTTTAATCCTGGTAAAAAGCACACCTTAGGGTGTGCTTTTTTTATGCCTCAGTCACCGCCGACTTTCCCAACGTCATCTACCTATTCGGGCTATGCAAAAGTGCGCGCAGACTAGTCCGCATTTCATCTTTGTGACACGCGTTGCTTTCAAAATGGCAAGCCTCAACAAAGGCTTTAAACCCTCCCTTGATTACGCTTGATAAACCGGAAGTTGCCCGTGCTTAAACGTTTGATTTTTTTGTGTTGCTTACTGCATGCCGCGATAGTGCTGGCTGCGCCTGAGCCTCCAGCTGCCTCGGTTGCTGAGACGCCAGTGGCTAACGATCGCTTTGATATTTTGGAGTATGTGGTCAATGGCAACAGAGTGCTTGGGGTGGGCGAGGTCGAAAAGGCCATTTATCCGTTTTTAGGCGAACAGCGCACCATCAACGATGTAGAAAGTG
>JAIXZQ010000199.1 GCA_027489475.1 Methylophilus sp. | reverse complement strand
TATTTATCTTTAAGGCATGCCATGACACATCGTCGTCCGCAAAAACTACTGGTGTTGCTGCTTTCAGCCACGCTGTTAGCGTGTGGCGTCAATCCCGTCACCAAGCAACGTGAATTTCAATTTGTCTCGCAAGACAAAGAAGTGCAAATTGGTCAGCAAAATTACAGCCCGGCGCGTCAATCGCAAGGTGGAGATTACACCTTAGATCCTGAGCTGACACGCTATGTGCAACAGGTCGGCCAAAAGTTGGCGGCTGTCTCGGATAGGCCTGATTTGCCATACGAGTTTGTGGTGCTCAACGATTCGGTGCCCAACGCCTGGGCGATGCCGGGCGGTAAAATCGCGTTTAACCGTGGTTTGCTGTATGAACTGCATAATGAAGCCGAACTGGCCGCCGTGCTTGGTCACGAAATTGTGCATGCGGCTGCGCGACATGGGGCCAAAAGCATGGAGCGTGGCGTATTTATGCAAGGCGCCATGCTGGCGGTGGGCTTGGCCACCCGCGATACCAATTACAGCAATCTGGTGGTGGGCGGTGCGCAGCTCGGCGGTCAGTTAATATCGAGCAAATATGGCCGAGATGCCGAGTCTGAGTCTGACTACTATGGCATGAAATATATGAAACTGGCGGGCTACGACCCCAGTGCGGCCGTCGCCTTGCAAGAGACGTTTGTGCGTCTAAGCGAGGGTAAACGGCAAGACTTTTTGTCCGGCTTGTTTGCCAGCCATCCTCCGTCTCAAGAACGGGTAGACCAAAACAAGAAAACGCTGGCCGAGTTAGGGGCAGGGGGCGAGTTGGGACAAGCAGTGTATGCCGAAAAAGTCGCCAAACTGATGGCCACCAAAGAGGCTTATGTGGCCTATGATGAAGGCAAACAGGCCTTACAAAAAGGCGACACTGAGAAAGCGCGCAGTTTGGCGCAAAAAGCGCTACGTATCGAGCCTCGTGAAGCGCGTTTTCAAGAGTTGCTGGGCGATATCGCGCTGAGTAAAAAGAACACGACCGAGGCCTTGACCTATTACGACAAAGCGATTCAATTGCAACCCGACTATTTCAAGCCCTATGTACAAAGCGGAATCGCCTTGTTTAACGATGGCAAAAAAGAACAAGCTGAGGTGTTTTTAAAGAAAGCCAATGCTTTGCTGCCGACAGCCCCTGGCTATGCTTTGCTAGGACAGATTGTTGAAGCACGGGGCGAGAGCAGTTTGGCCCTGCAGCATTATCAAATGGCTGCCAGCTCAGACTCTGAGATTGGTCGCGATGCTGCTGCACGCGCCATGCGTATTGATTTACCGCGCAATCCCGGCCGCTACTTGCCCGCTGGGCCATTGGCCGACAGCAGTGGACAGGTGTTTGCCGCGGTACAAAACAACAGCAGTTTGACGGTGGCAAGGGTACAGGTGCGATTGTTGCAGTATGACCCGCGTGGACGGCTGGTGAATCAGAGCCGCGCGCTGTTGATTACTGGCGGCGTGCCGCCGGGCAAGCGTGGTTCGGTAGCGACCGGCGTGCGTATTTTGGATCAAGCGACCCTGCAATATTTTAAAGTGGTGGTTGAAGGCGCTGAATTGGCCAACGGGCCATAAACAGTCTAGTTTTAACGACGTCTGTTATCGCTGTCACACTTGTCGCCGTCACATCACGCCGTCAGTCTCTTCGCAGTTATCAGAGTTCCTGTAACAAGAGGTCTGACTAAACCAGCTTAGTCAGCCTCGACGGCTTTGATGGTCATCACCCCTTTATACAGTCGCACATCCATGCGCCCCAAAAAGCTCATGCCGAGTAATGCATCGCCTTCTAGCCCGGGCGTAATGCTGGCGGCCACGTCGTTGGCCACCACGCCACCGAGTTGCACTTGTTTTAAGCGTACCAGATAGGCTATGGTGTTGCCATTGGCGGTGCGGGTCGTCACAGCTTCATGGCTCACCAGCCCCAACCTATCCGCCACTCGTTGCGAAATGGCCACGCCGGTTGCACCGGTATCTACCAGTACCCTGACCCGCTCGCCGTTAATCAGCGCCTCGGCAGTATAGTGACCATCCAGCCCGCGTTTTAAGGTCACCACCGGTTGCTGCCCGATATGTTCTAGCGTGTTGGGATACTGCACGCGGTCAATCAGCAGCCAGATGACGCCTGCCAGCACTAGCCACAGCAAAGTAAATATCAGGCTACGGCCGCGCATGCGGGCAGCCAATACAGGACGGCGAGAAATCAGGCGCAGGGGAGTCATAAGGCTATGATGCGGACTTAAAACGGGAGTTTCAAGTCGGGCAGATAGGCACGCAACTGTTCGGCAAACAGGGTTTGTATGCGCGCCAGTGCTGCAGGCGTGTCTGCTTCAAAGCGTAAGGTGAGTACTGGGGTGGTATTTGAGGCGCGTATCAGGCCAAAGCCATCGCCAAACGCTACCCGCAAGCCGTCAATGCGCACAATCTCCACGGCATCGGCAAAGGTGGCTGTTTGCTGTAATTGCGCGATTAGCGCATGCGCTTGGCCTTCGGCAAGCGCAATCTGTAATTCGGGGGTATTTACACTGTCTGGTAAAGCCGCGAGCATGGCGCTGGCATCAGGGCAGCGGCTCACAATCTCGAGCAAACGCGCGGCGCTATACAGCCCATCGTCAAAGCCAAACCAGCGCGGGCGACCATCCAAGCTGTCATTAAAAAACAGGTGGCCAGATAACTCACCCCCTAACGGGGCGCCCAGCGCTTTGAGCTTGGCCTTCATCAGTGAATGACCAGTTTTCCACATCACCGGTTTGCCACCGTGACTGCGGATAAATGGCGCACAATGGCGGCTGGATTTCACATCAAACACAATCGGGCTGCCCGCGTGCCTGGCCAGCACATCCTCAACAAACAGCAGGAGCTGCCTATCACTGCGAATGATTTCACCGTCTCGTGTCACCACCCCCAGCCGATCACCGTCGCCATCAAACGCAATGCCGAGCTCCGCTTGATGAAGCTTGACTTGTTCTATCAGGGTTGTCAGCGTACTGGCATCGACAGGATCAGGGTGGTGGTGTGGAAAATGACCATCGACCTCACAAAAGAGCGCAATCACCTCGCAGCCGAGCGCGCGGAACAAGGCTGGCGCATAAGCGCCTGCAATGCCATTGCCTGCATCAATCACAATCTTGAGCGAACGTGCTAACTGGATATCATTGACGATGGTCTGTTGGTAAGTGTCCGCGATGCGCACATCCGTGCGCTGGCCCAATCGATTGGGCGTTGCCCAGGTGTGCTGTTGCACGGTATGGCGCAGCGCTTGAATCGCCTCACTGCTCAAAGCCTCTTTGCCTAGCACCAGTTTAAAACCGTTGTAGGCAGGCGGGTTATGGCTCCCTGTGACCATGATGCCGCTGTGACAGTCAGGCAGGGTGTGGCAGGCAAAGTACACCATTGGGGTGGTGACGCAACCGAGATTGCGTACGTCTACCCCGCCTTCTTGCAGTCCAGTTGCTAGGGCTAGTGCCAAGGCTGGGCTAGACAGCCGTCCATCGTAGCCTAGCAATACAGCCGTCTCGCCATGCTCGTGCGCCAGAGAGGCAAAGGCACGCCCTATCTGCCAGGCAATCTCAGGCGTCAGTGTTTGCCCGACAATGCCACGAATGTCGTAGGCTTTAAACAGCGCATCGGCTGCGAATTGCATTTAAGCCGCTTCTTCTATCCAAGCCAGTTGGATGGCTTCTAGAATTTTTTCACCACAATGTGCGGGGTCATCGTCAAACTCGGGTAAGGCCATCACCCATTGCATGAGGTCGGTAAAGCGAATGGTTTTGGGGTCAACTTCTGGCATTTGGTCATACAGTTCTTCGGCAATACGTTGGCTATCTGTCCATTTCATAGAGCGCTCCTAGGGGTGATATCAATGCAATAAAAGCATTATAACTGACAGCCAAGCACGGGCAGTCATGGGGCGGTTCTACTGAGTCTGCAGCAGGGCTTTGAATGACATCGCCACCCAAGATGCGCAAGGGTGAATTAAATGCCGAGTGACAGGCAAAAAAGAACCCAACCGAAGTTGGGTTTAGGGAGCGATTTTTGGAGATATACGCTATCTGGATTTAATAAAGCAATGTGCGTGCCAACTTAAATATTTATTTAAAAACAATAGGTTGAATA
>JAIXZQ010000126.1 GCA_027489475.1 Methylophilus sp. | reverse complement strand
AATCGCCACTAATTTACTAGACACCTTTAAGCCGTAATAATGGCAATAAAAGAAAGGTGCAGTATGAGTGGTAAACGTTATCCAGAAGAATTCAAAATAGCAGCCGTCCGTCAAATCACGGAAGGCGGATACGCGGTCTCTGAAGTGGCACGCAGGTTGGATGTCACAGTCGATAGTCTGTATGCCTGGGTCAGGAAGTACGGCCCAAATGCAGCAGAGCATAAAGCAAAAAAATCTGAGCAGGCAGAGCTGCAACGTCTGCGTAAAGAACTTAAACGCGTCACTGAAGAGCGAGATATCTTAAAAAAAGCCGCGGCATACTTCGCGAAGCAGTCAGATTGAGGTATGCCTTTATACAACAGCATCAGGACTGCTGGCCGATACGGTGGCAATGCAAGGTGTTGGATGTTCATCCGAGTGGGTTTTATGCTTGGCTGAAGCAACCGCATTCCAAGGCTTACCAAACAAGCCAACGACAATCTGGCCTCATCAAGCAAAGCTGGTTAGAGTCTGGTGGTGTGTATGGTTATCGCAAAGTGCATAGCGATTTGCGCGCATGGGGTGAGCGAATTGGGATCAACCGTGTTTACAAGCTGATGCATCAGCATGGGCTCAAAGCACTGGTTGGCTATCGCAAGCCACGCCATTATAGTGGTAAGCCCAATGTGGCAGCGCCTAACACGCTGAACCGTGAATTCAATCCAGAGATGCCGAATCAATCATGGGTGACTGACATTACCTATATCCGCACGCATGAGGGTTGGTTATATCTAGCTGCTGTGATGGACTTATTCTCCCGCCGCATTGTAGGCTGGTCTATGCAGTCGCGTATTACCAAAGAGTTGGTGTTAGATGCTTTACTGATGGCTGTGTGGCGTAGAAAGCCTAAACAAAAGGTATTGATTCATTCGGACCAGGGTAGCCAATACACCAGTGAGGACTGGATGCTATTTCTGAAAGCACATAATCTTGAATCAAGCATGAGCCGTAGAGGTAACTGCCATGACAATGCTGTGGCTGAAAGTTTCTTTCAACTACTGAAGCGGGAGAGGATTAAACGCAAAATATACAACGACCGGGATGAAGCAAAGCGGGATATCTTCGATTACATCGAGTGCTTTTACAACTCAAAACGAAGACACAATTCCAATAACTTGTTATCTCCGATAGACTTTGAAAAGCAGTTCAATCAATCGGCTGAACAGTGTCTACAAAGTTAATGCGATTCAGAGAATATATAAAATTAATCCTAAAAAAATTTAAAAATGTGTGTGTGATGTGATCTTTCGGTCCCTACTGATTAATATCAGCGATGGTAACAACAATACATTAGCCATCACAGCAAACAATAGACCACTGACAACAACCAAAGCCAACGGGTACTCAATTTCATATCCTGAAATTGGACCCTTTAATATAATCGGCATTAAAGCCAGCGTTGTTGCTAAACTTGTCATAGCGATTGCTCTAGTGCGGCTTGATATCGCAGATATTAGAATTTCCTTTGTAATTGCTGAGTTCTGAGACTGTTGCTGAACATTTGAAATAATCAAAATACCGTTTCTTGCTGCAATCCCAATCACAGCAATGAGTCCAACACTGGCGCCCAGAGAAGTCACTCCACCTGAAAACCATATTCCCAGAACACCGCCAGCAATTGCAAACGGAAGCATTGCAAATAGCATCAATGTCAATCGCACTGATTTAAGCGATATTTTTATCAATATAAAAACCACCATGAGCGCCAAGCATGTATATGCGATGAGCGTGTGAGTGGCAGACCTCTGCTCAGTAAATTCGCCCATGAATTTAATGTAATAGCCTGCAGGCAACTGGATGCGTGAAACCCTGTTTTCAATTAATGATGCAACGCTACCCATGTCTTTTCCAGCCACATTGGCAGAAATGTCAATTTTCCGTGAAGCGGACTCTCTTTTTATCTCGTTTGGTGTCGGTTCCACATACACATCTGCAACCTCTGAGAGCTGCACCATGGCACCTGTTGGGCTAACTAATTGCAACTTTCTTAGCGACATCAAGTGATCACGCACTGGATGGTTGCTGATAAGACGCACATTAAAACGCGACTGATCCCTCAGTATTTCCCCCTGCACTTTGCCTTGCATCATCAAAGCGAGTGCCTGCTTAATCTCAGCCTCATTGATCCCATATTGCGCCGCCTTGGCATGTTTGATACGCACATGAATTTGTGGCACCAGGCCCTGTGATTCTACTTTGAGGTCTATCACCCCATTTAAAGCGGCGATTGCCTGACGTATTTCTTCGGCTTTGATTTTGAGCGTTTCCAAATCATCACCGAATAATCGGATCACAATGCTCGCACTATTACCAGACATGACCTCCTTAGTGCGTTCTTTCAGATAGGTTTGTACATCTGTAAAAATCCCGGTGTATCCAGAGATTGTTTGATTGATTTTTTGTACCGTTTCTTCGTAAGGAACATTTGGCGCAATGCTGACCCAGAGTTCACCAAAATTCGGACCAACCACTTCATCAGCGACTTCAGTGCGGCCGATATGTGCCCCTAAGTTCCTGACGCCATCAATTTGCATCAATTCCTCGCTAGCGCGAACAGTCATTTTTTTCATCTGTTCAACAGAAGTGGTTGGGCGTGAAACGAAGTGCATTAAAAAATCGCGCTCTTTAAACGCCGGAATAAATTCCGACCCCAGAAATGGCACACTAGCCATGACCAAACTTAATGCAATTACAGAACCAAGCACAATTTTTTTTGGTTGCTCCAGCACACGAGCCAACCATTTGTTAATAAGGTCAAACCGTGGAGAAGCCTCATAAGAAATATGGCGCTTATTCCTTAACAAGCAATAAGCCAGTGCAGGGGTTAATATCAAGGCAACCAGCAGTGAGGCTGAGATCGCAAGCAGGTAGCCATAGGCCAGTGGTTTAAAGAATGCTCCGGCAATGCCTTCTAGGAAAAATACTGGGATGAACACTGACATGACAATCAGCGTGGCATAGATCACTGCGCCTCTGACTTCATAAGAAGCCTGAACGATCACCTTCAGTAGTGATTTTGGATGCTGGCTGCTCTGATTCTCTTCTACTGCCCGCAGTATATTCTCCAGATCTATTATTGAGTCATCAACGACTTCACCCAATGCAATCACTAGGCCTGCCAAGACCATGGTGTTGATTGATATGCCTAGCCAGGTAAGCATCAAGATAGCGCACACCAGAGATACCGGAATGGCAACCAAGCTAATCAATGCAGGACCAGGTCTGCGTAAGAACCAGAATAAAAGCATTGCAACCAACGCAATGCCAACCATCATGGCTTGTTTAAGGTTGTTGATGGCCTGCTCAATAAAGGAAGCTGGCCTAAATATAGAGGCATCTAAAGTCATCTCTTTTAAACCGGGTTTTAATTCTGCAAGTGCCTCATCAATCTCTGCAGTCACTTTCAGCGTGTTGGCATCTGGTTGTTTTTCAACAATCAATAGCAAGCCGTCGCCGCGATTTATCACTGCATCACCAATAGGCATCGCATGATGCCACTCAACCTCAGCAACTTGCCCAAGCTTAATGGGGATACCTTGATTAATGCCGACGACCATGTCTTTGAACGCTTCTTTTGAGGTTGTGGGCCGGTCATAAGTGACTGCCAGTCTTTGCTGAGCAGTATCCAGATACCCTGATCCTTCTGAGTTGAGTGCAGACGTTACTTGTTGACTGACCTGGGAAACTGAGGTTTGATACTCTGCAAGTTTGACTGGATCAAATTGAATATGCAGTTCAGGCTCGCGCAATCCCCAGATTGCCACATTGGCCACACCTGGAACAGACATCAAACGTGGTCGTACTGTCCACAATGCTTGAGTGCTGAGTTCTTGGATGGATAACCGATCTGAAGTTAAGCCAATTTTTAATACCCTGGAAAGGGAAGATAACGGTGGTAGCATCACAGGTGTTTTAGCGGTTGCAGGCAAGCGTTGGCTGACTAACAATAGTCGCTCTTGTACTGCCTGCCTGGCCTGATCAATCCGTGTATGGGCATCAAACAGCATAACCACAGAGGAGAGGCCAAGCACTGACTTTGAGCGCAACGTTTTAAGATGCGGGATGCCATTCATGGCCTGCTCAACAGGAATGGAAATCAGTTGCTCTGTTTCCAAGCTGGATAGCCCTGGTGCTTCAGTTTGAATTTCTACTTTGACCGGGGAAAACTCCGGAAAGACATCCATAGGCGTTTCTGGAATACACCGCAATCCAACCAGAATAAGTATGACTGCCATGGCAATCACAAAATGGCGTAATTGAATTGCACGCAATGTCAGTTTTTTCAACATATTCAATCCGCCCCTAGTGCGTATAGCCGGTTTCTAGCGCAAATAATTCTTGTGCCCCTTGAGACACTACAACTCTTCCTTGAAGAGGTGGTTTATTCACCACACAGGTGTTTGAGGTGTTGTCAGAGACGAAGACACGTTCACGGCGAAAGTGTGTTTCATCCTCTTTGAGATAAATCCATTCACCGCCATACATGTCGACCACTATCGCCGAACAGGGTAAGCGTAATGCCATCTGTGTTGCTTCTCGCTCAAGAATGTTGACACTGATTTTTTGCATGGCAGCTAGCTCTGCCATATTGGAAGTTGCATAGATAACCTTGCGCATCCCTGTTTGCAGATCGGCTTCTAGGGGCAGCGGGATTTTCTTTAATGGGATATCTTTATCGCTGATGTCACGGTCTGCAATCCAGGCATCGTTTAATTGCAGATTTTTAATCTGCGCTTGTGGAACAAACACAGTAACGAGCAGTTGATTGGTACTAATAATATCCATTAATTGACTGCCTGCACCCAACAGTTGGCCCGAAGTAAGATTAAGCTGACTGATGACACCTTCTCTGGCTGCCTTGATCTCATATATGCCGCTGGCGCCATCTGCAACGGCCTGTTTTAGCAGCGCCTGTTTCTGTTGGATAGTATTGAGGTTAGTTTCTGCAATCGCAAAATTAGCTTGTGCATCATCAACACTCTTTTGACTGCCTACGTGTTGCAAAAATAACTGCTTCGCTCTGTTAAACACCAAACGATTGGCCTCGACTTGTTCTTGCGCAGATTTGAGCTGCCCTTCCGTATCAGAAAGATTGGTGAGCAAACTTAGTCTGGTTTCTGGCGACACCACAGGTTTGATTTTGAATAGTGTTTGCCCGGCTCTGACCTTATCTCCCAAATGCAATTTACCGTTCAACTCGACATACCCACTAAAGGGCGTGATGTAATGAGTGATAGCTTGGGGCGCATATCCGATTTGTGCCGGGAATACTTTTGAAGCAAGTGTTTTTGCCAAGCGTATTACTTTAGTTTCCAATCCCAATTTCTTGATAGCGATGTTTGATAACGCGACCTGATTGAACTGATTTTCGTTGGCGCTAATGGTCTCGGATATACCAAAAACCGGGCACAGCATTAACATGCCTATCAGGCATGTGATGAAGTGATGTGACTTAATGACTATCATGTGGTGACTGATCGACATGATGATTCTTTCAATGATGATTAATCGTGAGATTTTGGGGAATACTGGTACTGCGCATGAGGTCCGACCAGCTCAGAATCATGTCGGCTTTCAGTTGGGTCTCGCGCAGTCTGAGATTTAGATATTTTCTGCTGCTCTCCAGCACACCTAAATAGGCAATCTCCCCATTCTGATAGGCAGTCTCAGCGTCATGAATGACTTTTACTGAATTAGGAAGCAATGCTGCCTGCAGCTGCTGCCACTCTTGGCAATCACGCTGGTACTTGAGGTGGCTGACCTGAATATCCAATGAGGCCTTCAGTTTAATCGCTTCAGCCTCGTGCAAGGCTTTTACTAGCTCCGCATCGACGCGTTCGACCTGTGCCTGATTTTGATTGAACATGGGCAAATTGAATCTGATGGCTGGCGCCAGCACATGGCCATTGGTCTGGCCACTGGTCGCATCAGCGATGGCTGCAGGCGCTAACCAGTTTAATTCATTCAAACGGCGCTTCTCTTTCAACCCCTCAATCGCAGCATCAGCTGCCAAAACATCAGCTCTGCTAGAGAGGGCGGCAGTTTTCAATTGGCTAATATCTTCGGCAGAGCAAGAAGGCAAAAGTGCATCGCTGAGTGATAATCTACGTTTGTCATCTACGTGATTAAGCATATGCATGAGCTGTGTATGCGCGATGCCTGCTTCAATCCTTGCAGATTGCAAGTCCCGCTCGACGAGCAACCTTTCATTTTCTGCAATCAGCGTGTCCTGAGCACTGCTGTCACCAAGACGCTCACGTGTTTTAGCTAATCTGGCGATCGTATTGTTAACGCATAACGCCTCCTCCAGTCTGATGACTCTTTCCTGAGTGACAACAGCTTGTGCGTAAGCAGCACGTGTGTCGCGAACGAGGGAGAATCCCGTTTGCATCAACTGCAGTTGCGTCTGCTTTGATTGCGCTTGCGACAGTTTGAGCCTTAATGGCCTGAGCAATAGCGCCTCTAATGGAAATTCAATGGCATATCGATACGGTTTGTTGGCGACGCCAAATGCATAAAACAAAGAAGGATTACTCACTTGACTGGCGAGTTGCAAGTCTGCCTGAACAAAGTCTAGGTCTGTTAATTGCGCCTGAAAAGCAGGATTTTGATGCAACGCCAGCATAACCGCCGCATACTCAGAAAGAAACTCATCTGTTTCATTACGTTGCTGAGATTGCCTGGCACGCAATGATTGGTCTTGTTCAACGATATTGGCGACAAGCGCTTGGGGTTTGATAGACTGAGGACTCTGACAGGCCGCCAGCCCGGTCAGCATCAGCAACAACGCACGCTTGAGAAAGCTAATTCGATTCATAACACATGGAAAATGGATAATGTGAGACTGCATATTGCAGTGGTTTTCTTAAGGCAACCTTAAGATTCAATGTTTAATCTGTTCGCATATGTCATGGAGATAGGCAAAGTGAAACTTCTGCTAGTAGAAGACGATGAGATGATAGGCGAAGGACTGCAACAGGCCATGCGTACACACGCCATTTACTGGGTAAAGGATGCAATGCAGGCGGAACAAGCCATCATGCAGGAGATGTTCGATGCTATTTTGCTAGACATCGGATTACCCAAAAAAAACGGAATTGAATGGCTCACTGAATTCAGAAAAGCAGGCAATCAAACGCCAGTGATTGTGATTACTGCCAGAGATGCCATCGAACAGCGCATCGAGGGCTTGGATGCAGGCGCAGATGACTATGTGCTCAAGCCATTTGCTATCGAAGAACTGGAAGCCAGACTGCGGGCGATTTTCAGGCGCAAAGATGAACGGCTCACCAATCAGATTGAAATGAATGGCGTAATACTAAACACAGCAAATTACACTTTATCTGTTGGTGCGGTGAGTCACAGGCTTTCAAGTAAAGCATTCGCAATCATGTATCACCTGATGTCTCAGCCAGGTATGATTTTTTCTAAATCACAATTGGAAGACAAGCTATATGGCTGGGGTGTCGAAATAGACAGCAATGCAGTTGAAGTGCATGTGCATCATATCCGCAAGAAATTTGGTCCTGATATCATTCAGACCATACGAGGAATAGGTTATGCTTTTCCTGATAAGAAGGAAAAGTAAATGCGTTCTATTAAGTTTGAACTGACTATTTATCTTTCTTTAGTTACCGTCTTCATTATTGGGATGCTTTCTTTTTTATCCTATCACTCAGCAGAAGACGAATTAGGCGAGCTATATGACGAGAATATGGCGCATCTAGCATCGGCCATGATTGAGAATTTTGCTGATAATGCGGTGCCTGAACAGAAATTCATCTCCGGAGTTAGGACACCTAAGCTGCATGGAGAACAAGATTATCTGATTCAGGTGAAACAAAATAACCAGATGATTTACCAATCGCATCAAGGCGTCTTTGCAGCTAAAACCGACAAATCTGGTCTTTTTACACAATGGGTAGAGCACAAACGCTGGCGCATTTTTATCCTAAACCAAAAAAGTCTGACTTGCTTGGTAGCTCAGGATTACCAATTACGCCAGCGAACCATCAGAGATGTAGCCATCAAGCTGATTATTCCCCAATTGCTGGTGGTGCCCTTTTTACTAATTGTGACGTTATTAATTATAAAAAAAACATTTAAGCCACTGACTGTGATGTCAGAAGAAATGGCCAAAAGAAATGTGGATGAGCTAAATCTGTTTAATGAAAATAATCAACCCAAGGAGTTGATTCCAATCATTCGATCTTTAAATGTTTGGATGAAAAATGCGAATACTTTTATTACGCTCAGAAAAAGATTTACCAGCGATGCTGCCCATGAACTCAGAACACCAGTCACCGCGTTGAAGCTACAGCTCACGTCATTAAATCATGCCAACCAAAAAGAACTGAAAGATCGACTACCTCGTGTTTTTGACAGTCTCAGTCGAATGGAACGTTTAGTAGAACAATTGTTGACCTTATCAAAGGTCGAACCTGATGCGCGACTAGGATCTGTTAGCAAGGTAGACTTGAATGCGCTCATCGTCAGGGTATTAAATGATCTTCGGTCTATCTACATGGCAAAAAGACTGGATGTTGGCATGACATACGCTGATGATGTTCATGTTTTTGGAGTGGCTGATGAAATTGGGATTCTATTCAACAATCTTCTGGTTAACGCAATCAACTATTCCCCAGAAGGTGGATTGATTAATATTCAAATAAGATCACAGCATCAGGCCATTGAAATAGAAATTGAAGACTCAGGACCCGGTATCCATCCAGAAGATATTAACAAAGTGTTTGAAAGATTTTATCGCGCTCATAGTGACAAAGCATCAGGTTCTGGGCTAGGTCTTTCGATCGCTCAGGAGATCGCTCGGAAGCATCATGCTGAAATCATATTAACCAATAAACAGCCTGAATCTACGGGACTAATTGTTAAAGTGATTTTTTACAACGAATTTGTTACAAGTAATAGTATTTCTAAATTAAAAAATAAAAAAGACGCAAGGCATTAAACCACTGTCAATAAACATAATTAATATCTACTAATAGTAAAAATAATTTTTTTTCAAAACAGTTACGTCACTCAAGCAAAAGTTATTTGCTTTTTATTTGTGCATAACTAATTTTGCTGGCTTACCTGATATTTGTATAGACGTAGGTGATTACCCATCTGGCACTCCCTTAATGCGTTCGCATAATTAACTACTCATGTCAGCTTACAAAATTTAAATCATCAAAAGCTTATATGTGTTGGTATAAACAAGTATTGTTTCGGCTGTGAAATTTACTAGATATATAACAATTACTCTTCTCTGCTTTATCCCATCACTAACTTGGGCTGCTCGTCCTTTTGTTACTGATGACGCTCGTTTAACAAACTCTGGAAAATGTCAGTTAGAGTCATGGACTCGTCAATATAAGTCATCTATGGAGTTTTGGGCTTTGCCTGCATGCAATCCTAGTGGGAACTTAGAGTTAACTGTTGGTGGTGGTTATTTTAAAAATGATGATATTCAAGGCAGTACGCATGACTATATTATCCAAGCAAAAACGCTATTTAAAACTCTAGAACCAAACCAAGTCGGTTTTGGACTTGCCGTTGGAAAAATTGCGCATCCAGAGATTAACCCCGGCCCGAATCAGTTCGGTAACACATATCTTTATTTTCCTGTCTCTTATGAATTTAACAATCACTTGGTTGTACATTCAAATTTAGGCCTTTTGAAAGATAATGGGGACAAGACAATAAAATCCACTTTCGGATTGGGTGCTGAGTTGCCTCTAAAAACTAATCTACTAGGCATTACGGAAATCTATGGGGATGACAAGCAAAAGCCATTTTTCCAGATTGGATTTCGTTATAGCGTAATGCCTGAGTTATTTCAAATAGATACAACCCTCGGACATCAATTTGACGGTAACAGTCAGGGTAAATGGTTATCTATTGGTTTTAGGTTTACACCTTAAAATAACAACTTCATAGTGAAATTGTAAATATGCACTAAATTACTGAGCAATATTTATTGAAATTTACCCCACTTTTAGCCACAAACCAGTATGGATTAATAATTCAGATTTTTGTCATTTATGTTCTTTTTTCAATTCAATCTGCTTTAAAAGCCATTTTTAAATGGGCTATTTGGAACTTGGTTCGCTTCCCATCAATAATCGCCCAGTCCTCACTCCAATCAAACTGGAATGCTTCGCCTGGAGAAAAACTAAGAGGGATGAATACTCCGCGCCCAGCTGTTTT
>JAIXZQ010000009.1 GCA_027489475.1 Methylophilus sp. | reverse complement strand
GGCGGGTGCGGTACATGCTTACCGTTTTGACCGACAACGCCAGTTTATCGGCAATATCCCTGACCGATAAGCCAGAAGCAATCAAACGCATGACTTGAAACTCACGGTCTGACAAGGTTTCATGCAGGGCGACGGCGTGGTCGTTGCCTACTTGCTCTGCCAAAATTTCTGCCACGTTGGGGGTGATATATTTTTTACCTTTTGCCAAGGTGTGAATAGCACTGAGCAATTCTTCTGAGGCGGTGTGTTTGCACAAATAGCCTGAAGCGCCAGAACGGATAGAGCGCACGGCATATTGCTCTTCCATATACATAGAAAGCATCAAAATACTTAACGCCGCATTTTCACGTTTGATCAGCTTGAGGGCTTCAATGCCAGTTTTATCGGGCAGAGAAATGTCCAGCAACATCACATCGGCAGCCACTTCTCTAACACATTTAAGCGCTTGAGCCACATTCTCGGCCTCCCCCACCACCTCGATATCGCCACTGGCGATGAGAATCTGTTTGATGCCAGAACGTAAAATGGCATGATCATCCACAATGATGACTTTTATTTTAGGTACGTCCACACAGCGCCTCTTGTTCGGTTGTCATTACGTGCAGGTAATTACAGCCGATTGTAAAGTGTCTCGCTGCGTCTGTCACTCAACCATGGCTTTAAAAGGGACTTCAACGCTAATTAAGGTGCCGCCCTCTTGCGGTGGGCAAGTGATATGACATTCGCCCCCCAAGGCTGCGGCGCGTTCTTGCATCCCGCGTAAGCCAAAGGCATTTGGTTTAATTTTTTCGGCTGGGGCAATGCCAATGCCGTTATCACGAATACTTAGCGTCAGCGTTGCCTCATTTAAAGACAGCGCCACCGTGACGGCGCTGGCCTGCGCATATTTAGCGATATTGGACAACGCTTCCTGACAAATGCGAAACAGCGCCATGGCTTGATCAGCATCACAGGCTAGGTCGCGGCAATCCGACTTAAAATGCGCCTGTATGCCAAGTTGTTTTTTAAACTGTGTAACCTGCCAATCCAGTGCGTCAACCAAGCCTAAATCCAAAATATTCGGACGCAAATTTCCTGAAATACGATGCACCGCGTCAAACGTCTGATTAATGATGTCTTGCAGGTGAGACGCTTGCTCTAGGCTGACCGGTCCGCCGGCGTTAATCTGCTGAATTAAGGTCGACAAACCCAACTTCATGGCGGTCAAATTGCCGCCTAGATCATCATGAATTTCACGCGCAATCGATACCCGCTCTTGCTCTTTCACTTGATTAAGATGGGCGGTCAACGCCTGTAAATCGCGTTTTGCCTGCTCAATTTCTTGCTTTTCGTGCTTGCTTTGCGTGATATTGAGCATGATGCCATCCCACTGCACCGCTCCTTGCGCCAGCGTCTGCAATGTGGCGCGGATATTGACCCATTTCATGTCCTGCCAATCTGCAATCCAGATTTTGCCCTCCCAATCTAAGCGATGGCGCTGGCGGGCAGATTTATCCAAATTATGCTGAAACAGGTGTGCTGAATCGGCATCCATGGCTTTGAGAAGCAATGTCGCATCGTTGAGCAAGGCTGCGGCTGGCAGACCAAGCAAGGCTTCGCAGCCTTCACTCAGGTAGGTAAACACCAATTGGCCATCCACCGTGCGATGCAGTTGAAACACCAGCCCCGGAATGCTGGAGACGATGGCAGAAAAACGACGCTCGCTTTCATGTAAGGCCGCTTGAACCGTCTGTGCTATCGGCGGATTGACTTCATCAAAGGGAGCTGTACCTGCGTCAGCAGAGGGCGTTAAAGGGATAGACATCACGCAAAAGATTTAAATCAAGAGTATGGCTAGCATACCATGTGCACGCGTGCGATGCACAAGGCCTGTCATTGCGTGGAGAGGCGTGAAGCGCGGGCGTGACAGCGGGCTAAGTGTCTGATGCAGGATGAATCTTAAAACGCGCTGAGCAGCGAACGCTATCTGGACTTAAGAGGTCGTTTGTGCGCTTGCTTGCACATCACCCTCGGTCATCACGCGATTTTTGCCAGACTTTTTCGCCAAATACATGGCTTGGTCAGCACGTAATAAAATCGTGTTGATGTCATCTTCTTGATTAAACAGCGCAACCCCGGCACTAAAGGTAATCAGCAACTTTTGGTTGTTACCAAGAAAATATTCTTTGGTCAATGCGCGTTGCAAGCGGCTCATGGTGGTGACGGCCTCTTGCAGATTGGTGTTGGGCAACAGCACCACAAACTCCTCGCCGCCCATGCGGGTCACAATATCTGTAGGCCGCACCGTGCGTCTGACTACATTGGCCAGATGTTTCAGCGCTTGATCCCCCACCGCATGGCCATGGTGGTCATTCAGGGCTTTAAAGTTATCTATGTCCAACAAGGCCACAGACAAGGCCTCGCCATTACGTTTAAAGCGAGCAATCTCGGTGTTAAATGCCTCATCCATGCCGCGCCGATTGAGCACCCCAGTGAGTTGATCTATGCGCACCACTTCACTGAGCTGTTGCAGTTCTTCTTGCAGTTTTTGCATACGCAGTTGTGCATCTGTCGCTTCGCGTTGCTGGCTGAGCAAGGCATCACGTGAGCGCAAAATATCGGTTTGCATGACCGAGGTGTCTTGCATGAGTTGATTGACCAACGCGTTGATTTTAATTAAATCATCGGTTTGCGACAGTTGTAGCGCATAGTTTTCAATCTTGCCTCCATACTGTTCGCTGGCTTCACCCATGACTTTGAGTTTTTCGATAAAGGTGCTGACCATGGCTTTAAAGGCGTTTCTGGCCTCCACCAGACTATGTTTCACCATGCCTTGCTTGTAGATGACTTCTTTCAAACTGGCTTCTGCTTGCTTGAGGCGGGTACGGTCTAACGGCCCGCTGATAATCGACTGTACGGCATAGACTTGGCCACTGAGCCAGCTGTCATCCGCCACCAGCTCGCCTATATTAGATAACAGCAAATGCAACAGGTCTATGATGTCTCCCCGGACATCATCTTCTTTGGCACCAACCACTTCGACCTTAATCAGCAAGGCCTTGAGAGATTTAGCTAGGGCCTCCCACTCTTTGAGTTTTTTGGCCCGCTCGGCATCGGTTTGCAAGCGCTGCGCTTCAAATTGCAAGTCAGGATAGCCCTCCAACCTTGGAATCAAGCCATATTCCAGCGTTTGCTTGAGCAAGGTTTGTAACAAGGTAAACGCGCCATGAAACTGCTGCACATCGCTGGGCAAACTGTTGGCTGACGCATCTGCGGTAAGGACTGAGGCGGCAGCTTGCGCGTCAGTATCGACCTGCGATGGGCTAGTCAATGCATTTGTAGCCGCTTCACCTATTCCTCCGGTATCCACTCTGGCATCTGCAGGTAACCAAACATTGGCCATGCCTATCAGTTTTTCTGGCAGGCTTTCATCATTGCCAAAATTAATCAGCACGCGCTC
>JAIXZQ010000178.1 GCA_027489475.1 Methylophilus sp. | reverse complement strand
TTCAACCGGGGTTTGGTTCCGGTTGCGAACTGCCGGCTACGGGAAAGCTGACAGGTCTGTCGAATTCCAATTACCAGTCCGGGGCGAACCGGACCCGGATCTACTCCCTACTTTTACAGCCGAGATGGTCCCTGTAAAAAACAACCCCGACCGAGAAACGGCGAAGGGGTTTGCCGGCGGCATACCTTGGGCATTTGAAAGTCTGAATATTCTGCGGGAGGCCTATGCGCGACCCAAATCGGATGTCGGCAAACTGTCCGGTCTCCATCTGTCCGCACTTGGTGGCTGGGGCTTCCAGCGTGCGATCTTTGCCAATGGCAAGTCGGTGATTGAGACCGAAACCGATATGGGGCGTCTGAGCCACTATAAATTGGAACGATTGGGGCGGATAGGCGCACTCCACAATCGCGCAAAGCATGTAATTGTCTACCGCAGAACTGTTGTGCCGTCAGCTCAGTTTTTTAATCGGGACATCCGTATTGGCCGAAAGCAGGATGACCATGCCGGTCGACCAATTTTGCGAAAGGTCGAGGAGTATATTGAAATTCTTCAACCCGAGAGAGCCTATCCGGAGGATGGTATCGCGCTCAAAGAGGCGGGATGCCTGGCCGGCTCGCGCTTCGTATCGACAAAAATCCTTGTCGACTCGTCCTGGGGTGGTGACAGCGGACAAGATGGCTGGGTTGTGCCCTTATGGCGGGAAGATCTAGCCTCATCGGGCGATGATACCGGTCCCGATAGCGTAGCCGCACTTTATCCCAAGCCAGTTATCGCAATCCTGCAACACGGCCAAGGTGGGTCGGTGATTGCCAAGGAAGTCGAGAATCCATTTGTGCTCAAGTTTTTCACTTCTACGCGCAAGGAAGATTCAGGCGACAATATCGACGATTGGGCGGGCATCATCGGCGTCGATTATTGCGACCGCCCCGCACCACAAGCCGGTGCTCCTGCTTCAACCAGATTGACCGATGGCGCCCTTAGCGATGCGATGCTGGCGGGGCCGCCACGCGTTCCCGCGGGCTATCAAGCGACTACACTCCTGTTGAAAGATGACGGACTGGCATCTCGCCTGGCTGCTGGTCGGCGCGACGAGGGGCCTTCGGTCGTCCTCAGATCAATCACTATCAATCGGGCTGCACCAAAAGCAGCCCCGTCACAGCCTCCTGACGGTTATGCACCGGACTTTGAAAAATCTGCCTTTCTTGCCGCCCAGCTGAACAAGCTTGGGTCCGATGCAAGGACCGAAATGGACGCGCTACTGGGGGCTATCCCTGCCCGTTTTGAAAAGATTGTGCGTGGCATTTCGCTGACTGACATCCAAGACCTGGAAGCAAAGGCTATCAAGGCTGTCGACGAGGCCGCAGCCGTATTGATTGTAGAGCTCACAAGGATACAGACCGGGCTTGCGAGCACAATTGATGGGCTGAAAGTCCAACTGGAAAGGCAGACGGAAGCTGCCACGATCGCGGAAGCCATTGTTGCGCCGCTTCGTGATCGCGTATCAGGGGTACTGGATTCTGCAGCAAAGCAACTGGGAGACCTGTTGAAGGCTGTCCAAGTCGAGTGCCAAAGCGAATGCCTGGCTTTGGAAGCGCAACTAGCACCAAAGCAGAAAGAGTTTGCTGACCTCGCCGACCGGGAGGTGGTGAATGATGTCGACCTTGGGAAGCGAATTACCGAACCTGAAAAAACCAGATTACTTCAGGGCCTCGATGAAGCCCTGGCATTCGTTGACAAAGCAGCATCGGCCGCGTTGACGCAACTCGATCTAGCGAGAGGGCGTGCAGAAATAGGAATAAAGTTGCCTATTGAGAGCGGTCAAGAGCTGTTGGAACGCTTCAGGCTTGAAAATCTCAATCCGGTTTCTACGGGCTTTGCAGAAAGCCGTCAGTATATAAGTGACGTCGAAGCGAAGCTTGGAAGCTGGAAGCCGCTAATTAGTACCAAGGATCAAATCTTGGCGGACATGGCGCAACTTCAGGAAACTGCACTTAACATAGTTGCACTGATCAGCAAGAATGAACGCAAACTTGAAGAGGCGCTCAAGGCCCGTGTGGATGTTCCACAATCGGTAAGGGAACTAATTGGCAGGCTCGGCAACGCGATTGTTAGCAAAGCCAGTACAGCTATTGGTGCCGCAACTGAGGATCTGAAAAAGTTTGTTGGCGCTTTAGAGACCTCGCCAATTGGCGAAGCGGATATCATAAAATTGCGGGAAAAGGCAGCCGGGTTATTGGCAGGCGTCAAGAGTCTCATCGAAGAGTCGAGCAAAAACCTCTTCGGTATTGTGGATGCATTTGACAGAATTGGTGTGATCTACGGTGCGGAAACCGCTTCGCTCGAAAGAGATTACATCGAATTTGTGGAGCAGCTGGCCAATGCCATCAATAAGGACATTCTATCAGAACGAGACAGCATAAAGGCTGAGATAGGCAAGCTGAAAACGGAGATTGAAAGCGTTTCGCCCAACCTAACTTCGGTGAGAAACAGCTGTAAAGGGATTGCTGACTGGCTCGACGCCTACCTCGTTGGCGTAGGAAATGCCAGGGCACAAATTAGAGAGCGTATCGCTTCCAAGATCACTGAGGTCGACACAAAGCTTGTGAGTTTAAACGTAGAGGATAAGAGTCTAAAATTGAGGTGGATTGGCCTTGGTGAAGAAGCAAAAGTCGAACTAGCTGGACTTACCGGACTCCTTATCCCAACCGTAGTTTCGGTCCAGACCAAATTAAACGACGCCATTACCGGATTTGAAACTGCAGGGACTACAATCGAGAATTCCATTAGGGCCCTTAGCGAGAAAACAAAAACCACCATCAAAGAAATCGCGAGTAACGCCGAGAGCAATGTACAAAAATTTGCCGCGGACATCCGCTATGAGCTCGAAAATCGATATGGGAACATTGCCCGCTCGATCGGCAGCGGGATTGCAGATGTTCTTTCAGATGCCAGCGGGCTTGTTGATGAGGGATTGACGGCAGCCGATCGCGCAAGGGGTGTGCACCAGCGCGCCGACAATGTCCTGCGCCTGATCCGCGCTGTAGGTGACCCACCAAAAACAGACGGGCTGGACTTCAATCGCCCGGAAGTTGCCTATGTTCTGGACGCGACTAAAGACATCATAGACATCACACCGGGCCTTGCGTTTGTTAATCGTGCCAAGGACACCGCTCAGGCTGCTCAACAAGCCGGTGCCGCCGCGCAAGCCTTGTTGGAGTCACTCGGCCTACGTTTGCCGGTTACCGGCATCCTGGAAGATTATGTGCCTGCGAGCTTAAAAGACCTTTCT
>JAIXZQ010000169.1 GCA_027489475.1 Methylophilus sp. | reverse complement strand
GGGTGAATATTTGCTATGAAGATGTGTTTGGCGAGGAAATTGCACAACAACTGCCCGCCGCTGAGATCCTGGTGAATATGAGTAATGATGCGTGGTACGGCCAGTCATTTGCGGCTGAACAACACATGCAATTTAGTCAGGTACGTGCACTGGAAACCGGTCGCATGGTGCTGCGCAGCACTAACACCGGGGCCACAGCCATCATCGATGTGCATGGAACTGTGTTACAGCATGCACCGCATGACACGGTGGCAATTTTACAAGGACAAGCGCGCAGTTATCGTGGCGCGACGCCCTATGTCTGGTGGAAAAACGGGGCATTTTTAGCCTTGTCTTCGCTGGCGCTGGCAGCAGTCGTTTGGCGACGATACGGCAATACACGCTCAGCTAACTGAACTAGAGTAGTCGAAGCCATGGTGCATGTTCAACCGGCTATTGCCTGCGTGTTTATTGAAACACGCGCTTAATAAGCATGTCTGGGCTCAGGAAAGCGACCGTCTTTAACCGCTTTCACATAGGCTTGAATCGCCTGCGCGATGCTGCCCGAATCCTGTAAGAAATTCTGCGCGAAACGCGGCGCACGATAGGTATCGGGTGCTTTTTCAGCTGGGCCGTCATAAATACCCAACACATCCTGCAATACCAATACTTGACCACTGCAGTCCGCCCCGGCGCCTATGCCTATGGTGGGGATGGCTATATGCTGTGTGATGTCCCGCGCGAGTGCTGCGGGCACCATCTCAAACAATACCAAACTGACACCGGCCTCGGCCATCGCTTGCGCGTCTGCCATCAAGCGGGCCGCCGCTTCTGGGGTTTTGCCTTGAATTTTATAGCCGCCCAATTTTTCTACCGACTGCGGCGTAAAGCCTAAGTGTGCGCAGACTGGAATGCCGTGATTAACCAAGTGGCGCGCAATCTGCACCATGTCGCCGCCGCCTTCGATTTTGACCAGATGCGCGCCTGTGGCCATCAAGGCCTGTGCATGCATCAGGGCTTGTTTGGCGCTGGTTTCATAACTGCCGACCGGCATATCACTCATAATCAAGCACTGCGGTGCGCCACGCGCAACACAACGGGTGTGATACAGCATGTCTTGCATCTGTACTTGCAAGGTATTGGCTGCGCCTTGAATCACCATGCCTAATGAGTCGCCCACCAACAGCATATCTACCCCGGCCGCCGCCATCAATTTGGCAAAGGTCGCGTCATAGCAGGTCAGCATGGCGATTTTTTCACCATGCCGCGCGCGGGTCAGCAGGTTAGTTAATTGGACGTGGTTCATGGGTCTCAGGCAACTATTGGTTTGGGTGCGCGTTAGTGCGCTGCCTAGTTTGCGGCACAGCGCAGGGCGTTAAAAATTTGGGTTGAAATATTCGCGGCTACTTTTAATTTGGGCAATCCGCGCAATCAACAAGTCCAGCGCATCTGGGTCTTTAATGATATTGAGCTTTTCGTTGTTCACGATTAACAGTGGGGAGGCCTCATAGCCATGAAAAAAGGCGCTGTAGGCATCTGCCAGACGCGCGATGTATTCACGCGGCATGTCTTGTTCATAGCTGATATTGCGCTCTTCAATGCGGTCCATTAATGCGTCGACCGGGGTTTGCAGATAAACCACCAGATCAGGGCGCGGCGCTTTCAATTGCAGGTGATGGTAGATGTTGTGATACAGCGAATATTCTTCATCATCCAGATTTAGCCGCGCAAACAAAGGGTCTTTTTCTAGAAAAAAATCGGCAACTGTGGGCTGTGCAAACATATCACGCTGCGCCATGTCTTCAATCTGTCGTGACCGCTGAAACAAAAAAAACAGCTGGGTGGGTAAGGCGTAGCGCTGGGCGTCTTGATAAAAGCGGGTCAAAAACGGGTTGGCCTCGGCTTTTTCTGATAACAGCGCGACCGAGAACTTGTCGGCCAGCATGCG
Source organism: Methylophilus sp. (assembly GCA_027489475.1). Lineage (GTDB taxonomy): Bacteria > Pseudomonadota > Gammaproteobacteria > Burkholderiales > Methylophilaceae > Methylophilus. Next base: position 1,763 of record JAIXZQ010000169.1, on the reverse strand, counting down.
CGCTAAGGTGGTTTTACCACTGCCGATGGGGCCTTCAATCACAACATAAGGAAAACGGTTAAACATAGCAGGATTTATTGAACCATTAGACGGTTACTCGATGTGCAGCTTACGTATATCAGGGTGCGGGTGCTGCTTAACCCATTCTACAACAGACTGTCCGTCTGGCAGCACAAAGTCAGGCATAATTTCGGCCAACGGCAACAACACAAAGCCACGCTGGTGCATGCGTGGGTGCGGCAGGGTCAGCAGTGGAGTGTGCAGTTGTAAGCCGTCATAGTCCAGCAGGTCTAAGTCGAGCACGCGGGGCGCATTGGGAAACGGCCGTTCACGGCCAAAGCGCTGTTCAATATCTAGCAAGGTCTGCATGAGTTCAGGGGCTGGCAGTGTGGTTTCCGCCTGCACTACAGCATTGATAAAGTCAGGCTGGTGGTCATAGCCCACAGGTGCGGTAGCGTACAGACTAGAACTACGCACCAGATGCAGGCCTGCGGTCTGCGCCAATACTTGTATGGCCCGTTGAACCTGCTGTTGCGGCTGTTGCAGATTGCTGCCCAGTGCAATCAGCGCGCGCGCCATTAGATCGCCGCTCCTTGATCGGCTGCCGCAGGTTTTTTGCGCGGCCGACGCCGACGTTTTTTCGGTCCGCTGTCTGGTAACAACATAGCGGTACGTTCATCGCTGCCCGCATCGGCAAACCGTGTCCACCAATCGCCAATCTCTTGCGGCAACTCGCCGGAGGCGCAGCGCAACAATAAAAAGTCATAGCCCGCGCGATAGCGTGGATGCGTCAGCAAAGCATACGGCCGTTTGCCAGCGCGTTGCTCAAAGCGCGGCTGCATGGCCCAGATTTCTTTCATGGTGGCGGTGTAGCGGTTATGGATCGCCATGCTTTCGGCCTGCTTTTCGATGACTTCATTCATCGCTTGATGCAAGGCCGGAATACTGGGTTCGCCGCGCTTTTGATGCTCTAGCCACGCTTGTAACACCTCATGCCAGAGTAAGGTGGCAAACAAAAAGCTGGGGTTGGAGGATTTGCCTGCCTGAATCCGCTCATCGGTATTTTTCAGCGCCAGCATGACAAACTTTTCGCCCAGCGGTTGTTCTAGCACCACGTCTAGCAGCGGCAACAAGCCATGGTGTAATTGCTGGGCGCGCAAGGCATTGATGCTTTCAATGGCATGGCCGGATAAAAATAGCTTGAGCATTTCATCAAACAGGCGGCTAGGCGGCACATCTTCGAGCAAGTCGGCCAAAGTGCGTATCGGTGCTTGTGTATACCGCTCCAAGGTGAGCCCCAGTTTGGCAGATAAGCGCACGGCGCGCAGCATGCGCACCGGATCTTCTTGATAGCGGGTTACCGGGTCACCAATAATGCGTAGAGTTTTGGCGCGGATGTCGGCCACGCCATGGTGAAAGTCCAGCACTTCTTGTCGGCTGGGGTCGTAATACAGCGCGTTGGCGGTAAAGTCCCGGCGCACGGCATCTTCTTCGATACTGCCAAATACGTTGTCACGGATGATGCGACCATTGTCATTGGTTTCTGCATCGCCTGCGCTCATATGGTGGCCGCGAAAAGTGGAGACTTCTATGGTTTCATGCCCCCATAATACGTGCACCAATCGAAAGCGGCGGCCGATAATACGTGAGCGTCTAAACAGTTTGTGTACTTGCTCCGGTGTGGCATTGGTCGCTACATCAAAATCTTTGGGGGGGTGATGCAGCAATAAGTCGCGTACAGCGCCCCCCACAATATAGGCTTT
>JAIXZQ010000376.1 GCA_027489475.1 Methylophilus sp. | reverse complement strand
GTGATATTGAGGGATTTTTGCGCGCGGGTAATGCCAACATACATCAGTCGACGCTCTTCTTCAATCTGGTCGGCATCAATGGAGTTGGTGTGCGGCAAAATGCCTTCTTCGCAGCCGACTAAAAATACATGGCCGTATTCCAGCCCTTTAGAGGCGTGTAGGGTGGAGAGTTTGACGGCATCGGGTTCGCCATCCTCACGGCCTTCTAGCATGGTGATGAGTGATACCATCTGGGTGAGTTCTAGTAGATTTTTGCCATCACTTTCATGGCCAAATTCGGTGGAAGCCTCGCCTTTTTTGCTTAGCCATTGCACAAACTCTAGCACATTCGCCCAGCGGGTTTCGGCGGCGCGGGCATCTTCGCCGTCGTACAAATAACCTTCGTATTGGATAGCCGTGAGCAGGTCATTCAATACTTCGCCTGCCGGATCTTTGACGGCGCGACTTTGCAAGGTTTGGATATAGCGGCAAAAGGTCAACAGATCATCCAGTTGTTTGGCGCCGATTTCGCGCTGAAACCCGCCTTCAAATGCCGCGGCAAACAATGAGAGTTTGTGGGCGCTGGCGTATTCACCGAGGCGCTCAAGCGTGGTATTGCCTATGCCTTTTTTGGGGGTAGTCGCGGCGCGAATAAAGGCGGGGTCATCGTCTTCGTTAGCAATCAGGCGTAAATAGCTGGTGAGGTCTTTGATTTCGGCTTTGTCAAAAAATGATTGTCCGCCCGAGATGGTGTAGGGGATTTTGTGGTTGCGCAAAAACTGTTCTAACAAACGCGCTTGGTGGTTGCTGCGGTAGAGGATGGCGTAGTCTTTATATTGCGTGCGGTGCTCAAATTTGTGCGCTTGTAGTTTCATCACCACGGTTTCAGCTTCGTGCTCTTCACTTTGCGTGGCCGTGACGTGTATCAAGTCGCCGGTGCCAAGATCGCTCCACAGCTTTTTCTCAAACAGCTTGGGGTTATTGGCAATCACTTGGTTGGCCGCACGCAAAATACGCACGGTAGAACGGTAATTTTGCTCCAGCTTAATCACTTTGAGCTTGGCAAAGTCATGTGTCAGTTGGCGGAGGTTTTCCACATCGGCGCCGCGCCAGCCGTAAATCGCCTGATCATCATCCCCGACAGCGGTAAATTGCGCACGTAAGCCTGTGAGCTGTTTAATCAGTTTGTATTGGCAGGCGTTGGTATCTTGATATTCGTCTATCAGCAAATAATGCAGTTTGCGTTGCCAGCGCTCAAGCATGTCGCGATGCTGGTCAAATAATTCGACGGGTACTTTAATCAGATCATCAAAGTCCACCGCCTGATAGGCGCGCAGGGTTTGTTGATAGAGCTGATAAATGCGCGCTGCGGCATGGCTAAGGTCTTCATCTGCCTGCGCTTTGGCTTGATCAGGGTTGATAAAGGCGTTTTTCCACGCTGAGATTTGCCACTGTGTTTTGCGCAGCAATTGCTTGTCAGTGGTGGCCAGCAGGTCGCTCAAAATCTTAAAACTGTCTGAGGCGTCCAAAATTGAAAACTGTGGCTTGTAGCCGAGCAGGGCTGCTTCTTGGCGCAAAATCTGCAAGCCGAGTGAGTGAAACGTGGTGACCGTCAGGCCTTTACCGCTGTTGCCTTCAAGCAAGGGCATGACCCGCTCTTGCATCTCTCTGGCTGCCTTGTTGGTAAACGTGATGGCTGCAATCTGACTGGCTTTGTAGCCAGCCTGATTAATCAGGTATGCGATTTTTTGGGTGATGACGCGGGTTTTACCGCTGCCAGCGCCGGCCAACACCAGCAATGGGCCATCCAGATAATGTATTGCTTCGCGTTGCGGCGGGTTTAAAAGATGCTGCATGTCACTCTTTGTGGGGGAGGCTAGTCGCCTAAAAACGGCGTTTTAATTAGCCTGTATGGACTATTTAAGTCATGCATTGTAATGCGTATAGTCGGCAAACGTTTATTTTAAAGTATCAGGTAACACACGTTGTCTGTCCCTGTGTTTGATCTCAACAGCGCCATTCTATCATCAATAGGACTCACCCTAGTCTTGGTGCTGGTCCTACTGGTGGTGGCGGCCTATCAACAGCTGGCGCCGGTCACCTATTGGTTGCGCGGCTTGGGTCTGTTCGCCTGTGGCTTAGGCATTTATTTTGTGCCACAGCTGTGGTTTGGTCAGCAGCACCAAGACGTGGTCGCGGCCATGGCCGTGACCATGGTGGCCTTGGCCATGACCATGTTTGTGGACGGCATCCGCTTGTTACGCGGGTATCGGGTGTACCGCTATCGTTCATTGCTGGTGATCACCACCTTGCTGGCCAGCAACGCGGTATTACTTAATTTACACAGTGAAGCTCGCTGGGTCATCGTCAGCAATTTAGTGGTGCTGATGTGGGTGTTTAGTTATGGCAGCCGCAGTTTGCAAGGACATGGCCGAGATTTTGTGGCACAGCTTTACTGGTTGTGTTGTGGGCTATTTGCGGGCATAGGGGTCATGTTGGCTTATATGGTCTTCTTAGTTTGTCTCGCGCCTGCGGATCAGTTGCAGGCGTTTGCGCATTGGCCCGTGCATGCCTATTTCACATTTTGCATGATGCTGGTATTAACCACAGTCACTTGTTTGTTGTTGGTGGTCATGCATGTGCGTGCTCAAGCGGGCTTGCAGGCCATTGCCACGTTGGATGCTTTGACCGGCGTACTCAATCGTAGAGGGCTGCAAGAAGCGGCGGTACGGATGCAAGCGGTTTCACAGCGCCTCCGCTTGCCGCTGGGCATGCTGATTGTCGACTTGGATTACTTTAAGAAAGTCAATGACGTCTATGGCCATCTGGTGGGCGATGTGGTGATTAAAAACTGTGCCAAGACCATCCGTGGGGCCTTGCGCGGCGGCGATGTCATTGGGCGCTATGGCGGCGAAGAGTTTTGTATTTTGATGCCCAACACTGGCGAGCAAGAGG
>JAIXZQ010000022.1 GCA_027489475.1 Methylophilus sp. | reverse complement strand
TCAGCATTAATCATCTGCCGTCTGGCATCTTCGAGTCCAAGCAAATCCAGCCCGCCAGATTTCCAGTTGCGTTCTGCCGCTTTGAAATACTGCTGATACTGGCTGGCGCTGGCCTGCTCGGACTGTGCTCGGCGGCTGGCACTTTCAAGATTCACCAGCGCTTGTTCGACCTCTTTGACCGCATTGCGCACATCTTGCTGGTAGGTCGCCATCAGGTTATCAAAGGTTGCACGGTCTTCTTCAAGCGCTGCGCGTAACGCACCGCCATCAAATATCGGCAACTTCAGGCTAGGGCCATACGACCAGGTTTGGCCTTGAATGACGACGCCATTCACACCTGTACGTCTGTAGCCGATAGAGCCGGTCAAGCTCAAGCTTGGAAACAACGCGGCTTTGGACACCCCAATATTGGCGCTGGCTTCGGCCAGCTTGCGCTCATCAATGGCCAAGTCTGGGCGGCGGGTCAACAGTGCCGCTGGCACCGTGTTGACCTCAAACATCGCCGGTTGTGGTAAGCCAGACCGCGATGCCAGTAAGGCACGCAATTGCGCTTCAGGCTGGTTAGTGAGCGCTACCAGCGCCTTGATCAATCCATCACACTCTGCCTGTTGACCATCCAGGGTTGATTCACTGGCACGCATGGCGGCCTCAGCCAGCGCCACGTCCGCTGGTGCAGTAAAGCCTGCGCGACTGGCAATCCCTGATAAACGCACCGTCTCTTGTCGTGAGAGCAGCGCATGATTCAACGCTTCTGCTGAGGCCTGACAAGCACGGTAATTGACATAATTATTGGCTACTTCTGCCGCCAGACTGATACGCGCCTCATGCCAAGCAATTTCTTTGGACTCGAGCTGCGCCAAAGCGGCCTGCTTGGCAGACCGGACTTTGCCAAATAAATCTAGCTCCCAGCTGGCATCCAAGGTACCACTGGTAATCTTGATAGTGCTCGCGCCCAACGCGGCGTTCGCGCCTTTGCTTTCAGTAAAAGAGGTAGTGGCGCTCAGCGTAGGAAACCCCTGCGCGGCGGCTGAACCCAAATTGGCGCGCGCAGCACGGATATTTGCAACGGCAATGGCTAACGACGGACTTTGTTGCTGCGCCTCTTGCAGGAGTTGATTGAGCACCGGATCGTTAAACTGTGCCCACCATTCTTTCAGTGCAGCCACTTTGCCGTCATGTGGCAGCGGTGCCTGCCATTGGTTGGCCACCTCAGGTTGCGGGCGCAAATAGGTTTCTAGCATGCTGCAGCCATTTAGCAGCAACAGGCTGGCCATGACCCATAGTCTTAGCTGCCATGCCCGCCAGCGGCGCTCTAAAAGCCCCTCCCCGTGCTGTGTCATTGATCTTTCATCCCTTGTAATCCGTTTAAAAACAATTGCACCACAAATGCAATATGGGCCTCGGCATCCCAGTCCGCCGGCAAGCCGCCAAACAGCGCTTTCATGCGTGGCCCCGCGATCAAAAGCTCGCAATAGGACTCTGCCGCCTGAATAAAATTCACCTGCGGCAATTGTCCTTGTGCGGCGTAGTGTTTAAACAGGTCTGCCAATAACTGAAAAATACGTTCCGGACCGACGGCTTTCATCTCGCGGGCGATCTCAGGATACAGACCGACTTCTGTTAGGCTGAGCTTAAAAAATGACAAGAGTTTAGGCTCTAGCACCCGGTTTAAAATGAAGCGGCCGATTTCGGTCAGCACCTGCGCTAACGATTGGCCCCTAAACTGTCCGATTTCGCCGATCACAAGCGCATCTTGTTCAATCATGTGCTTCATGGCGGCAATCAGCAGCGCATATTTGTTTTCATAGTGCTGATACAAGGTGCGCGTAGAGACGCCGCAATACGCGGCGATTCTGGCCATGCTGGTATTGGCAACGCCTTCGCGCATCAGCAAATCCATGGCTTGTGCCAGCAGATGGGCATGCCGTTCACGCTCAGTCCCCAATTTCGGGCGACCGACTTTGCTCGCCCGTTTTGTCGGGAGCGCAACAGAAGGGGTCTGCACAGGCTGCGTCATCAAGCGTTTTCCTGCGTGGGTGGTGTCATCATGGGCTCTACGGGCGACAATTTAATCAGCAGACAATTGGATGAGTATAAATAAAAATAAAACGTTTCATTTTTATTTTACGCAAGATGGTGCCCTCTTTGCAAGCAATCATTTTGCTGTGCGGTGAATGACCCCTAAGCGAGGTCATAGGTTTGTTATACTGCCGACTCTTTATGTGCAGGGATTCCCATGGCGCTCAAATCTACCGTCTATAAGATGGATGTATCCATTGCTGATATGGACAGGCATTATTATCAACAGCACGCGCTGACCTTGGCGAGACACCCTTCTGAAACCGAAGAGCGCCTCATGGTGCGACTGCTGGCCTTTGTGTTGTTTGCAGACCCAGACTTGGTGTTTGCCAATGGGCTCAGCGAAGACGACGAACCAGACCTGTGGCAAAAAGACTTAACGGGCGCCATCATACGCTGGATATGTGTGGGCCTGCCAGACGAACGGGAAATCCGCAAGGCCTGTGGCCGTGCGCAAGAGGTAGTACAAATCCTGTATGGCGGCCGCACTGCCGAGCAATGGTGGGCGCAAAACAGCAAAGCGCTGAGTAAATGTGACGCACTGACCGTGATTCTTTTGCCGGATACGCAGGCCTTGGCTGCAGCGGCCGAGCGCGGCTTAAGCATTAGTTTTACCCGACAGGATGGTCACCTGCTGATCAGCCATACCACTGACAGCTTTGAACTGACGCCACAGGTTTTAAAAACCGCCAGTTAAAAAAAACCCTCCGCAACGCGGAGGGCAACAGAGAGAGTGCTTTTAATGGGGTGGATGAGCCAAGCGTGCAACTTGGTTCACCCGGCGCACCGCACCTGTTCGATCAGCACGTGCGATGCGATGCGTGACAGGAAGGAAAAGCTGGGAGTTTGCCTCCCCCTGCCACTACATAGGTTAAAACGCGCGCTTACCTAACATATGCAATTTTTGTTGGCTAGCGACTGGATTGGCAGTCATGCTATCCACCACCAAAGTTGCGCCTACCCAGGCTTCTTGCGCATCTGCACGTGCCGTCTGAACTGGGGCTGCATAAGCGCGCTGACCTAAAAATTGCGCTGCGGTTTTGGTTTTTTCTAATGCGTTATCTTGTGTTTCAGCACCAGCGGTAGTGGCCAGCATCCACAGTGGGGCAGCGATTAACAGAGCGGTCATGGTTTTTTTCATATCAAACTCCTTGGTGTTGTGTTGTTGTAGTGAGTCAATTACTTGACTGCATGGTGTGTATTTTGTCAGGCCTTTGACCACAAGTAATCTCACTAAATATGTAGATCGGTATATACCTAAAGACATACTCCATCCGCCGCGTGATACGGTTTGCTTGTGAACAGACGGCATGATGACGGGCAAGAAAAAAGCCAGCGATGTCGCTGGCTTTTCACTGGATAGACTGTAAAACAGGAAACCTGCTTTACACTTAGGCTGACTGGCTAGACTTTCTGATACACCTCAGCCCCTTTTTTAACAAACTCAATGGCTTTTTCTTGCATGCCTTTTTCTAGCGCGGCTTGTTCATCCACGCCCAATTTATCGGCATAGTCGCGCACATCCTGCGTAATCTTCATCGAACAGAAATGTGGGCCACACATAGAGCAAAAATGCGCTTGTTTAGCACCTTCCTGTGGCAGGGTTTCGTCATGGAATTCCTTGGCCTTTTCTGGATCCAGACCCAGATTAAACTGATCCTCCCAACGGAACTCAAAGCGCGCTTTGCTTAAGGCGTTATCGCGAATCTGTGCCCCAGGATGGCCTTTGGCCAAGTCGGCGGCGTGCGCGGCAATCTTGTAGGTGACGATACCCACCCGCACGTCCTCTTTATCTGGCAAGCCCAGATGCTCTTTGGGGGTAACGTAACACAGCATGGCGGTGCCATACCAGCCTATCATCGCCGCGCCGATACCAGAGGTAATATGGTCATAGCCCGGCGCGATGTCGGTGGTCAATGGGCCCAAGGTGTAAAACGGGGCTTCGCCACAGTGTTCCAGTTGCAAGTCCATGTTTTCTTTAATCATATGCATGGGCACATGACCTGGGCCTTCAATCATGACTTGTACATCATGTTTCCAGGCGATTTGTGTCAACTCACCCAAGGTTTTTAGCTCGGCAAACTGCGCTTCATCGTTGGCGTCGTAGATAGACCCTGGACGCAGCCCGTCGCCCAGACTAAACGCGACGTCATACTGCTTCATGATTTCGCAGATGTCTTCAAAGTGGGTATACAGGAACGACTCTTTGTGATGCGCCAAACACCATTTGGCCATGATAGAACCGCCGCGTGACACGATGCCGGTCATGCGCTTAGCGGTCATCGGAATATAGGCCAGACGAACGCCGGCATGGATGGTGAAATAGTCCACGCCCTGCTCAGCCTGCTCAATCAAGGTGTCGCGGAAAATCTCCCAGGTCAGGTCTTCGGCCTTGCCATCGACTTTTTCCAACGCCTGATAGATAGGCACGGTACCAATCGGCACCGGTGAGTTGCGGATAATCCATTCACGCGTTTCGTGAATGTTTTTGCCGGTAGATAAATCCATCACGGTATCGCCGCCCCAACGGGTGCTCCACACCATTTTTTCTACTTCTTCACCTATGCTAGAGGTGATGGCGGAATTACCGATATTGGCGTTGATTTTGACCAAGAAATTGCGGCCAATAATCATGGGCTCAGATTCTGGGTGGTTGATGTTGTTGGGGATAATCGCCCGACCACGTGCCACTTCGTCACGCACAAATTCTGGCGTAATCAGCTTGGGAATGCTGGCACCAAAGTTGTGACCAGGATGTTGCGTTTGTAGTAACTCGCTCATGTTTTCGCGGCGCTGATTTTCGCGGATGGCAATGTATTCCATCTCAGGCGTGATAATGCCTTTGCGTGCATAGTGCATTTGCGTCACATTGGCGCCGTCTTTGGCACGCAGGGGTTTGCGATGCAGGTTGAAGCGCATTTGTGCCAACGCTGGGTCATTCAAACGTTCTTGACCGTACTTGGAAGTCGGGCCTTCTAATTGCACGGTGTCGTTACGCTCGGCAATCCATTGTGCACGCAGGGCAGGCAAGCCATTACGAATATCAATGTTGGCATTGGGGTCTGTGTAAGGCCCTGAGGTGTCATACACCACTACCGGTGGGTTTTGCTCACCGCCAAAACTGGATGGGGTATCGCTGAGGCTGATTTCACGAAAAGGCACCTGAATATCAGGACGTGAGCCTTGAATATAGATTTTGCGTGATTTAGCAAACGGTTTGGTAGCGGCTTCGTCAACCTTGGCATCGGCATTGACGAACTTGATATTTTTATCAATAGCGTTCATTGGGCATCCTTAAATGAGAAAACGTAAGGATGCGGAGACTTGCATTCCCTACGGCGGCATGACCCGCATCAGGTTCAAAGGGTAACTCTCACTGTAAAAAACCTGCACTAAATGAAGGATTTACAGACCCCTAGCAACGCAGGCATTGTCCGTGAATTCGCCCAACAACGCAAGCAAAACCACCGCCTTGCGCCGCTTGCTAAAGGCTGACCATACTGAATAAAGCATGGCATGGAACTCGCCCAAAGTGGCCTAGTTAACGATAGTCACGCGATGGTTTACCCCTGACACAGTCGAAAAAAATCCCGCCACAGGCGGGATGGTCGTCGCTGGATTGTATTAACTTTCCAGCAATTTTTTTAGCAAGGTGTTGACTTGCGCAGGATTGGCCTTGCCTTTAGAGGCTTTCATACACTGACCAACCAGTGCGTTAAAGGCTTTTTCTTTCCCTGACTTAAATTCGTCCACCATGGCTTGATTGGCTGCCAGCACCTCTTGAATGATGGCCTCAATCGCACCGCTGTCAGAGACTTGCTTTAAATCATCTCTAACAATAATTTCATCAATTATTTTTAGCTCTTTTTCTAATCCACCAAATTCATTAACTGAAACAATGGCAGCGGACTCACTAGATTCAATCCAAATTCTATCGAATACATGTTTTGCACCTGAAGATGATAAAACACCCTCAGATAATCTTTTAAGCAAAGACGCTAAAAGTTTAGGACTTAAGGGTGATTGATATATGCTTCTTTCTTCCGCATTTAGTTTAGCCAATAAGGCACCCATGACCCAGTTAGCTGCTTGTTTTGGCTCTGCACCAGCAGCCACCGTGGCCAAATAATAATCCGCCAGCGCCCGCGAGGCAGTCAGCGTATTGGCGTCATAGGCCGATAATTGAT
>JAIXZQ010000362.1 GCA_027489475.1 Methylophilus sp. | reverse complement strand
TTTTTTTTTTTTTTTGATTTACTGGTATCACTTTAGTCATCGTGGCGTGCGCATTGACATCGAAACCGATGACGATTCGATTGCCGCACATTTCTTGCATATTCTGCATGGCAAAAAGCCTTCAGACCTGCATATCCGCGCAATGAATACCTCGCTCGTGCTGTATGCCGAGCATGAGTTTAACGCCTCGACGTTTACTTCACGCGTCATCTCAGGCACTTTGTCCGACCTCTATTCATGCATCACTGGCGCGATTGGCGCCTTGCGTGGCCCCAAACATGGCGGCGCCAACGAGGCGGCGATGGAAATCATTGAGCGCTACCAAACACCGGATGAAGCCGAGGCAGACATCCGCGCACGCATGGCGCGCAAAGAAATCATCATTGGCTTTGGCCACCCGGTGTATACCATTGCCGACCCGCGGAATGAATCCATCAAAGCGGTGAGCAAGGCGCTGTGTAGCGATGCCGGCAATATGCAATTGTTTGATATCTCTGCGCGCATTGAAAGCATCATGTGGCAAGAGAAAAAGATGTTTCCTAACCTGGATTGGTATAGCGCATCGAGCTATCACATGATGGGCATCCCTACCGGGATGTTTACGCCGATTTTTGTCATCTCACGCACCACCGGCTGGGTGGCACATGCCATTGAACAGCGCATAGATAACAAGATTATCCGGCCCAATGCCGAATACATCGGCCCAGAAAACCGTGCGTTTGTCCCCATCACTCAGCGTTAGGAGCTGAATGCAGTCTGCCCGTGCACCGCGTGTGCGCTAGGCAGCCTGCGCTTTCAACGGCTTCCGCGCATTGCGTCTGCAGTCCATTATTTTTAACGATAGATAAAGGTTTATTTCATGTCAGCACACATTTCTAACGTCCGCCCCGATCCCGATCAGGTGATTGTTGATATTGCTCATTACGTTGCAGAGTATGACATTCAATCCACTGAGGCTTATGACACCGCCCGTAACTGCTTGATGGATACCTTGGGCTGCGGCTTCGAGGCGTTGGATTATCCTGCTTGTACCAAACTGCTGGGGCCAGTCATTGCTGGCACGGTGGTGCCCAATGGCGCAAAAGTGCCTGGCACCTCTTACCAGCTCGACCCGATTTTGGCAGCGTTTAATATTGGCGCCATGATACGTTGGCTGGACTTTAACGATACTTGGCTGGCGGCCGAGTGGGGACATCCCTCGGATAACCTCGGCGGTATTTTGGCCTGCGCAGACTATATCTCGCGCAAAAACGTGGCCGAAGGCAAGGCACCGCTGACCATGAAAGACGTACTCACCGCCATGATTAAGGCGCATGAGATTCAAGGCGTGTTGGCGCTTGAAAACAGCTTTAACCGCGTCGGCCTAGACCATGTGATTCTGGTCAAAATCGCCTCCACGGCAGTCGTGACCAAACTGCTGGGCGGCAATACCCAAGATATTATTAACGCCGTGTCTAACGCCTTTGTAGATGGCCAAAGCCTGCGTACCTATCGCCATAGCCCCAACACAGGCTCGCGCAAGTCATGGGCGGCAGGCGATGCCACCTCGCGCGCAGTGCGTTTAGCATGGATGACTTTGCAAGGTGAGATGGGCTACCCCTCTGCCCTCACTGCCAAAACCTGGGGCTTTTATGATGTGTTGTTTAAAGGCAATGCGTTTAAATTTCAACGCCCCTACGGCAGCTATGTGATGGAACAAGTGCTGTTTAAAATTTCGTTCCCAGCGGAGTTTCATGCACAAACCGCCGTCGAAAGCGCCTTCCAACTGCATGCTGAGGTAGGCCAGAAATTGCAAACGCTGGAGCAGATTGCACAGATTGATAAAATCGTGATCACCACCCATGAATCTGCTATCCGCATCATCGACAAAACCGGGCCAATGAATAACCCTGCGGACCGCGACCACTGCATCCAATATATGGCCGCAGTTGGCTTGCTCAAAGGCAGCCTGACAGCGCTAGACTATGAAGATGCCGCTGCGGCCGACCCACGCATTGATGCCCTGCGCGACAAAATGGTCTGCGTTGAAAACCCAGACTACACCCGCGACTACCTCGACCCAGAAAAACGCTCGATTGCCAATGCGCTGCAAATCTTCTTTAAAGATGGCAGCCAGTCTAGCCAGATTGCCGTGGAGTATCCGATTGGTCACCGCCGCCGTCGCGCCGAAGGCATCCCTGAGTTGGTAAAAAAATTCAAAGTTAACTTGGCGCGTCGCTTTGATGCAGCTAAACAGGCCGAGATTCTGGCGTTGTGCCAAGACCAACACAAGCTCGAAGCCACCCCTGTGCATACCTTTGTGGATTTATTGGTGGTGTAATCTAGCAGGCTGATTTAACCCCGTTTAGGCGTTGAATCCGTTTACAGCTTAGGACACTGAAGGCAGTGTCCTATTTTTTTGCGATAACGTCAGACAATAAAAAAGCGACCTTACGGTCGCTTTTTTAACCCCCATTTCAACCTTAATCGGTTATCAGTTTTTGCTGTGACAACAGATTATTGATAATGACCGCATCTGACTGACCATTGACCAGATCGACGTTCTCCAACACGATTTGCTGCGTGGTAACGGCACTGTTAAAGCTACCGCCAGTGTAGCCGCCGGATGCGCTGATGTTCACCACCGTATTCGCCCCGTCTTTGGTGAAATGTAGGTAATTGGTCAAATTACCGCTATTCTCACCTTGCAACAGGTCGCGGATATCCAGCACATCGCCACTGCCACCGCTCACGCTGCCAGGATTGAAATCCTTAATCACATCTCTGGCTGGGGCGCCCGCCAAGCCTGCATCCCCTTGGTCCCACTTGAACACATCAACGCCAGCGCCCCCGGTCAAGATATCGTTGCCTTTTCCGCCAATCAGGATATCGTTGCCGTTGCCGCCATTCAGCGTATCGTCCCCTGCCCCGCCGCGCAGAATATCATTGCCGTCATTGCCATCGAGCGTATCTTTGCCGGCATAGCCATAGATGATATCGTTGCCTGCACTGCCGTTGAGTGCTGCATTATCGCCACTGTCGCCACCGATAATGCTGTTGGTATTTTTCATACTGCTCAATAAATCAATATTCAACAAATTACTTGCTGAAGCTGAGTCAGTTAAATTACCGAAATCCGTAGCTCTAATCGTTAAACTTTGCAGCAAGCTGATATCAAGCACCTGATCATTCAAGCGTATGGTCGATAAAAACTCGTTGAGTGCCAAGTTATCAATCGCGCTACCATCTTGTGAAGTGATCAGCAGTTGACCATTCGCCCCAAGACTGAGGATGCCAGCGTGCTGTGTATAGGCCACGTTTAGCCCCAACTCATTAGCGACTGCAGTTGAATACGTGATGTAGTTACCCCCCAAAGTCACGCCTAGCAACACGCTAAAATCAATGCTCACAGAACGGATGTTATTGTTTACATCGCTGGCACTAAATGCTTGACGGCTGGCGAAATTAAATAAATCCACATTCAACACACCGGGCAGCGTGATTAATCCTGCAGCATTGATGCCAGTGTTGACATCAGGCGCCACGTTAGGGATGGCATTGATCTTCGTCACGTTGATACTGAGTGTTGCGGTGCTTGTATCGCCGTCCCTGTCACTCAAGGTGTATTGGAAATCAACAATTCCCGTAACGCTGGTGTTTTTGGGGGTAAAGACAAAGGATCCATCATCCATATCTAACACCATCGTACCCTTGGTGGTCGTGATGGTGAGCTTATGTGTTGTTAAGTCATACGTGCTATTTGCAGGTTGGATTGTTCCATCTGTGGGGTTAAATGTGTAGGTGGTGCCATCAACCGCAATCGATTTAATATAGCCACCATCGGCACCAAAGCTGCTATTCGCGCCAAAGCTCCCGTTAGCGACCAAACTGCCAGTAATAGAAGCGCCCACGGTTAGGCTCAACACGCTGTCTAATTGATTGAAGTCAGTGACTTTAATACCGTTGGTGTTAGTGCCTGTTTGGCCATCGTAAGCGATAGGATTTAACTGGCTGATTGTCGTGTTACTGCCCAAGCCTAGCGCATATGACTTGATGTCATATTTGTTCAAGAAATCGATCCAGATTTTTTCTTCATCCGCCTGAATACCGGCATCTGAGCTGGTCGAATTTTCACTGCCGGACAAGCTATTGGTGCCAGTACTACTGCCTAAACCACGGTTAGGCTCGCCATCCGTAAAGAAATAAGAAACCGTTTGTGCGTTCTCGAGCTTGCCACTGGTTTCGTAGGCTTTTATTGCTGTCGACAAAGCTGAATCATAGTTGGTTTGACCGTTGGCTGATAAGGAATTTAAGTAGGTATTCGCCTGAGCCACAGTTAACCATGTTGACCCCAATTGCGTGGTCTGCCCTGCGC
>JAIXZQ010000012.1 GCA_027489475.1 Methylophilus sp. | reverse complement strand
TTAAAAGACCTTTCTGTGGCGCGGCTGTTCCCCAAAATGGCCGGACTCGATCTTGAAGGCCTGCTCAAGAAAGCGGGCTTCCCTGATCTCGGTTCGGCTGGTGATGCAAAAGGGATCAGAATTACGCGAGGCTTTGATAAAGAAGCGCGGGAGGCCTGGCTGTCAGCGCAAGTCGATGTGGCCTTTGACAATTCTGCCGAGATTTTCGAGTTTGGGCCTGTTGGGCTACACCTTGACAAAGGTCGCTTCCGCGCTTTCGCGCGCTTGGCTCGCCAACAGGACGGGACAATCAATCAAACGGGTGGGGGCCGTATTGATGGCGACTGGCGATTGATGACCGCAGGCGTTGAAGTCATCACATTTGAACGCACTCCCCTGACCTTCGATAAGTCAGGTCGCGTGGATTTTCAGATTTCTACTGATCGTGTTCGAATGGCACCGACGCTGCGCTTTCTGACTGATTTGATGGCATCTTACAAAGCATCATTGCCGCCCTGGCTTGAAGTTGTTGAAGCGGCCGGTGTTCCCGTCGGGGTGCGCTCAAAAATCGAAGCCGGACCAATAAGCCTTTCAGCGGGTGCCTTCTCAATCAGTAATCTTGGAATTAGCGCCGGCTTTGGCTTGGTCGTTGCACCAAAATTCGAGATCAACACTGCTTTTGACCTGGCAAAGCCCGATGCACCCTTTGCCTTAAGAGTATGGGTCATGACAGGCGGAGGCTATGTCCGGCAGCGACTAAGATATCTGCCGACCGAGAGGCCCGGTGGCCTCATCCAATATTCCCTGGAAATAGCGATTTCCGCGGGCGTTGGTATCGACTTTAACTTTGGCGTCGTCAGCGGCGGCGTGTATCTATGTGTTGGCTGCTCCGTGACGCTGTATCAAGACAATGCGGGCGGCAACTCAACTGCGATTACGGCCTTTGTACTCGCCCATGGTCATGTGGATGTTGCGGGGCTTGCGTCGGCCAATATCTCGCTGCGATTGGCTATCACCTATGATGGTGCCGTAATGATCGCCCGCGGCACATTGCGCCTCAGTTTCCGGATCTCGATGTTCTACACGTTAAATGTCAATCAGGGCACCCAGTACCGGATAATGGGCAAGGAACGCGAACAAACAGGCGGCAATTTTTCGGATCAATATGGTTGAAAACTGCACCATAAAGGTGGGACATGGCAAAACTAGTTCTAGAAGTCCAAACTGATCGAGTTGCCCCGACGTTTGACGGAGATACCAGTAAGGTTTGGCTGGCGGTACAATTCACGCCAGCCTTCGAGGCTGACGAGTTGGACAACAAACTCCCGCGGTATTATGCCGAAGCGCTTCCCCCATGGGGTCAGAGCTGGAAGTCGACTTTACACGAGGGCTCACATTGGAGTGCGCATAGTCCAGAGAATTGGGCTGTCTTTTGTCGCTATTTTATTTCTAATGGCGATGGTGGTCAAATTGAGGTTTGGAACTCCGTTAAAGTTGAAGGCGTTCTCTCTAGACCCCACACTGATGCGGCACCGGCTGGCCCTGATATCAAAAAAATATTGGGGGCTGCTACCGAAAAAGTAATCAATGCAGCCCAACCAGACCCGACCGATCTTACAGACTTGCGCTCTCCAAACGCCGCAGAACCCAATACAACTTACGCTACGGTACCGACGCAATCCTTGCCAAGCTGGCTTGCCAGACTTCCTGGCACTGTCCATCCAATTCCTTCTGTTTCTAATCAGCATGCCTTGCTGGTTTTGGAGGCGCTAACAGAAGACATTCAAACCAATGCTGTTTTTTTCGCCTTTCCGGTTAATGGAAAGATACAAGTTACGCGGGCTCAAGGAACCGAAGAAGTTCAAGAATTTTTTCCTTTACCTTTCCCCAAATTGCCAGGACAAGATGATGTAGAGGGCATTGAGATTATTCTTTCAAATCCCAGCCGTGCCCGAGTAGAAACAAATCCCAGCCTTGCCCACATAGAAAGCCAAAACGGTCCGGTTTGCGCGTCTAGCGAATGCAGCCGATCAAGTAGCGCTGCAGGTGCCGATGCAAACACCGGTCGGGTCATGGATTTAGGGGATCAATTGATCCGTAAGGTTGACAACAATCTGTTTCCGAACAGCGCACGCGATGCCAACAATCTGCCCCAGGATATCGCTAACGCCATTGATCCCTTGCGCCGAATTGAAGCGGTTCTGCCAAAAATCTATGCTGATTGGCTAGACAATTGCCGGAATCCAGAACTGGGCGGGGAAGCCGTTAGCGAAGCAGATTTAGCGAAAGCTTCAACCTTTCTCGTAACCGGCCTCAATTACATCGCTGCTCAAGTCCTCGAGGCCAAGCTCGACAATGTCGGCAGATTTGAGTGTCCTCTGGTTCAACAATTGAACCGCAACGGGGAAGACGGCGCATCGGCTCGAAAACTGCTGCAAGCGCATAGTTTAGAAGAACAACCCCCAACAATCCCGGCCGCAATTCGGGTGAATGAACCAAGCGGTAAGGCTAACTATTTCACTTTAAGGTCCGACGACGACAAAACATCGCCGGAGCAAGTTCCTTTGGCAATTGTAACGACGGGCGATGGTGGTGTATCGGCATTAAAGGCATGCTGGAACTTGCAGCAGGCTGGCGCTAACGGGGTCTTTACTAGGCGCCTCGAGCTGACCAGCACTCAAGTGCAAGATGGCGTTACCCGAGACCTTATGCTTGGGGTCATAAGGCTACCTGTCAGCATCGACCCAACTGGAGATGTCGCTGCTGTCCTTCCGCAAGACATTGACTGGCATGACGTTCGCCAGACTGCATCGCTAACCTATGCCGCTCCGTTTATCGAGGGACTTGTCGATGGAAGGGTGAATTGGGAGGATGTGAACGCCGCCGGGAATCCAAAGAATTCGCTGTCTTCGAGGCTAAAAGAATCCGCACAAGCACTATTGTTTCCGCCTGAATCCCTCCTTGCTAACCCTCCACAGGTTAAGGCCTTTAATGGAATTTACCAGACGTTACGGTACGAAGCCATCGGTAGAGCGAAAGTCGGCGAAGGTGACTACTTCGGTGAGCAAAGCTCGGCATTCTTCTCCGCCCTGATGGCGGCCTGCGCAACCGATGCTGTGCTGGCTGTTGAGCGACTTGGAGTTGTTGCAGATCCAAATGACTGTCTAACAAACGATGCCTTGCCATTGGCAATGATGGTTGATCAGCTTCGGACATTTTCGCGCAGTATTGATGACTGGTCTCGGGTGTCCGGCTATGGGCTGATGGTCCGCAGAGACGAAGGCAATTTTGTTTCCCTCGGCGCTGCACAACTGAATATGCGCAAGCCATTGAAAGATTACAGCGGTTTCGAGGTCGAGAGGATAGCAATCGTAGATCCGGTTCCAACCCAACCCGCAGACACAGTCGGGATTTCCAACGCAGTTGCAGAGTACTCGAACGCATGGACGGCCGCACCTATGCCTGGCTCTGTCAGCCCCGACCCCGGATTGGAGGATCGTGGCAGTTTTGCGAGGGTTAGCTTCAACACATCGGCTATTCCTTCTAACGAACTTCCTGCCAAGCTTCCCGCCCTAAGTTATGGTTATGAATATGCTTGGTTTGCCCACCTGATTGGACCTGGCGGGGTTCTGGCTCCTGCTTTGCGAAAAGCGGACGACCCATATGCATTGAAAGCCGATATCGATTCGCCAGGCGACGATATCCTGGGCAAAGGTCCGTATCTTCGAACTGTGGGCCTGGGTGTACCCGGCGTCGAGATTATTCCTAACCGGCCCCTTCTGAGCGGTGTCGCCCCGCTTGCCGCCGAGTTGCCTAGACAGCCCCCTTGGTTGACAGGAAACGGTCCCGACCTTCGACTCAACCGGGATCCGGCAACAGGAGGCTATATCCTGCCGTTTGGACCAGCGGACGGAACCGGTTTGCGACGACTGGAACTGGTATTTCGTATTCAAACCGGCACCGAGGAAGCGATGGTGTACTGGTCTGGCTTCCCTGCTTCCTTGGTTTATATCCCACAAAACTCTGACTGGCTTGTTAGAGCCTTGCTAGAATTGAAAGCAGACGGATCGGGAACTGCCAGCTGGTGGAATGCCCAAATTGATATAGGAGTCCAGGAGGACCAATTCGAGCCGGTGGGCTTCCGACAAATTTTATGGACCGAATTTGAAATGGGCCTTCCAGTGAATCAACTGCGACAGGCCGAAGGGTCATTTGTTGTCGTCGATGCCAACGGTGCCAAGGTTCAGCCATTCTGGGTGACTCAGCCAGGAAGCGCTAACCAGCCGCTGCGGCGAGTGCCTCTTACACCAGATCCAAGTTTGGTGGCTCCCATTGTGCTGGACGGACTTCCGGCACCGCTTTCTAACGGCCTTGGCCCAAAAACTTTAAGCCTGAAACTGACGGGGCCACAGAGCAGCAAAGCCAACCTTGAGCGCTGGATCATCGCAGCTCTTTTTAGTGGTGCGGACGAGGATTTAAAGTCCAAAGTCGCTAAAAGGCTCAATGAAATTCAAATAGAGCCACCACCCGATCCTGACAGCAACAATGGAAACGCGCGAAAGGCCTATCCCGATCCAGCCGTAGACCGGCTGGTCGTTGAGTTATGGGAAGTGCATCCGATGCGAAACCGGATTGGCCTAGTGGTTGCCGATGCCGCGGCACAAGGTTTCCTTTCCCCGATCAACTCAACTGCGGCAGTCGCCATTGCCACAGAAGACAAAGCGGAGATCGTGTTCGACAATGGAACCAAAAGCGTCGGGATCAAGCTCCTTAGGGGCAGGGCATATGAGGTCCTCGTTCGGGGTGCGTTCAAAGATAACGAATGCCCTTACACCAATGGAGTTAAAGGGAAGGCCGACCGTTTTGGGCGCTCTGTCCTTGAGACCCTTTTGCGTGAGACAATTGATGGGGACACTTGGCTGCTGGGCCCCGCGGCAACCATTCCAATTGAGGTTGCGACACACGAGATGCCGGCACCTGCAGATTGGAATGTGAATCTGGAAGCTACTTCAACAACTTTATTTGATCGACGTGCAACTCTTTCGCTCACCCTGCCGGGGGGGGCGGCTTTCCCGAAAGGCTCGCAATATGTAGATCGGATAAGACTAGTGCCGCAACGCTGGGCGTGGCGTGGACAGCCCGTGCTGGATTCCGACAAAGTTGCCAGCGATATCACCAACCATCCTGCAGGCGCGGACTTCGGCAAAGCTTTCTATGGGCGAAAGGATAACGAAATTGGACGGACAGAAGAGGCAAGTGTAAGTTACCGACAATTATTCAGTCAAAAATACAACATAAAAAATTCTTTGGTCGCACGAGACCTGAACTGGCTTGGTGGCTGGAACCTCTGGCGGTTCCAAGTTGAACTAGACAGCCGATATCTCCCATTTTTCGCCGATCAACGGACTGCAACAATCAAGCTCGCAAAAGTCAATCAAATCAACAAGGCTCAAACGTGGTTTGAACTGAGTGTCAAAGATAAGGATACCGGCCGGGGCGTGCCAACCCCGGCGCTTGCTTTGGCATTGCCCCTGACCGAAGCATTAACCAACGATACGTTGGTGCCCCCCATCATGGCAGTGTTCCATGATACCTGGCACGCAAACGATCACTACGGCGATACGTTGATACCGATAGTCGAGTCCGTCCGTCACCCTTACGCCCCACCAGTTCAAGAGGTAGACGAGCATGAGGGCGGTACTTCCGGGAACTTTGATAAAGAGCTGAAGGTAAAACGCGATGAACTGCAAAAATGTCTCTACGAACTGGGAATGACCAGGAATATACTGCGGACCCTTAGGGAAAGAAGAGATGCGCTTTATAAACTTGTTGGAACATTGCCGGCCGATAGTAGCGACAGAGTAGCGAAACAATATCAACTCACGGAATCAATACTAAAAAAGCAATCGTTTGAAGCCGAATACAACCTGGCGATAACTGAACTCGATCAGCTGCCACCTGAGGACCCAAATAGAGCTCAAAAGGAGCAAGAAATTGTTCTGCTGCAAGCAAAAATCAACTCAGCCAGCAGCGAAATTGCTGCACTAAAAAACGAGCTTGGAACTTTGTCTGCAGACAGCGCGGAATGGTCACAGCGCTTTGCAGAGCTTGATGACACTTTAGGCGCTATTCTAGCGCAAAAGGAGACTGAGACGCGGCAAGTTGAAGCCGGGTCAGCCGCCCAAAGGGATTTGGATGGCCTCTTTTTTAACGCCTGGCGGTCAATCAACAAAGTTCCGCCAAATCAGGCTCGCCAATATTGGCCGGAGGCGGGACACGACCCCATTCGCAGCCTGGCACCCTGGGGTCAAGCAAGCGATCCGGAGCTTGAAGTGCAGTTGCAGTTTCCAATAATGGTCGACGGCCCGACGGGCCTTGGCTTCGATGGAGCATTTAGGGGCGGATTGTTTGGTCATACAAGCTTTTTGGTTAGGCCCGCACTACTTGATCATGTGCTGCCCTGGACCTTCGCCAAAATTGCCTTCAGGCGCTTAGAACTGCCTGACGGCCTGGAGACTGACAGAAAGAGTCCAGAGGTGAGTGTCAGCGGTGATGCTGAGGGGCGTCGCTCATTTTCATCAGCTGTCGAGCAAATCGCAAGCAGCGACACCCTGGGTCCAAGAATAACAGCTGAATGCGCAGTTTTCGAATGGGAAGGTTTGAAACCGGTAACTTTCAGCATGGGGATTGATGGTCAGGCCTTCTCTGTTGACGTGCGCCCACCAGCGGATGGCGTATCGCTTGTCTCGTTGGGTCGCAGGATCAGGATTGCCGGTTGCGAAGGGGCCCCGGATCACAACGAAGTGTTGGACTATCCAAGCCACGGAACACACTCGATCAATGTCAGCCGAGGAATGCCAAGGTGGCGTGTCATTGCATCACCAGTTGCCAGGAACTTGACAGGCCCCGATTGGAAGCCAACGGTGACGTTAACGATCCAGGTGATGATTGTGGCAAATGCGGAATCCGAGGAACTGGTTACCTCGGACTGTAATCGCTGGATTACACTTGTTGATGGTGACATTGCGGCTACTCAAGTTCAAGCCGCAGGATCTGAAGTTAAAGTTAGCTGCACACATCCATCAGAAATTGCCCTTAGCGTTCGTCTGGCGCGCCTCTCCGCCCGCGGGCCAGCGAAATGGTGCCAGTTCACTGTGGCGGCTTCGGTTTTGACAGGCCGTGTCGGAGGTGGTTCCCTGGTACCGGTTTCAATCGACAATTTGGAGTTAGAGCCCAAAGGCCTTGAAGCTTTGGACATCAAAATTGAGGATCGAAACAGCTCGCGCGGCCTGGACGTTGAATTGTTCGCCGGTAATGCGAAAGGCAGCGGCGGAGGCGCGCGTGAAGAGCTCTTTGGTCTGCTGACACGTGAAACCTTTGATATTTCAGGTCGTTCGCGTGAACAGCCAATTCTAATGAAGCCACTAGTGGTTCAAGATGGCGCAACGAAATTCTACCTAAATGCAGCCAAGGCAGCCTGGCCGAAGCCAAAGGGAGCTGAGGCCGCCGGTTCCGCCGACTCCCAATTCAAAAACCTGATCAAGGGCTCGCAAGTTCGATTGCGGTTCATCCGAATTTTGTTTGACCCGCGTCTGGATTATGACAAGGAAAAGGAAAATTTGGATATAGCCGAGCTTTTATTCCCCTCAGAGGAGAATGCGCCACTAGATAACCCTGACGATTCTCTAGCTTTGATTTTGTCTATTTCGAGGCCGACAAAATATGTTCGTCTTGCATGAATAGAAATTCAGACTCAGCGGTCATGCTAATGGCAAAACTGAAAACGCGATTTGCACTCAAGGAACTCCCTGCGGACTACAAGAGATTGGCAGACGATTGAGGCCTTGTAGCCCACTCTTTCTCTACTTTCGCGATCAATTCCTTGCCGGATACAGCGTCAACCAGTTTGTTAGGATCTACATGCATATAGCGGCGAATTGCTCCAGCTTTCTGAGGTGGTAGTAATTCACACCAAAGTTTAGATTGTGCTTCCTCTGCTAGAAAAACAAAGATTGGCTTTCGTGTGAGCATCCGCCCATAGGAGCGTGCATTTATGATAAGTGAAACAATTTCATGGGCCACTAGCCTGTCTAGCAGCTCGATCAGAAAGAGATGACGTTTTGTATCGGTGAACAGTCGCTGGAGACCATACTCAAGACGGACTGGGTCCTCTTCAATAAAAGTTGCGCTTTGTCCGGCTGCCGTTTGCGATAGTAGTGAAACGATCCTGCTTGATAACGTTGAATAACCCGGTACTAGATATAACTGCAGTGGCTTGCTCTGGTCGTGAAGTAAGTCTTCGATGAATTGAATGAGCTGGCGGTGCTGCACCGCGTCGGCATCCTCTGGGGCGGCGATCGTAAAGTGGTCGCTGTCAGGAACCTTATAGGACTCACCAAAATACCTTCCGGCGGAGAATGGTTCGACGACCTGCTTGTTAAGAATGTTGCCGAGAATGAATTTGTCTTCCATTAGCTCCTTGCCGCTTAGTTTCATCCGACCGGAGGCTTGCAGATTTTTGAATTCTTTATCGAGATCCATCAGCCAACTGTTTTCTTGCGAGAACCGCAGTGCATCGGCCTGCTTGTGACCGACCAACTCGGCCAAAGGTCTCAGGAAGTTCGCGTATTCTGACCCGAGGGAAGGCGAGGCGACGAGAAACAAACCCACAGAAATGTGTTGGTCGACAAAGTCATTGGAGCTTTCGGTAATGAGCTTCCGCACAACGATGCCCCCCATGCTATGGGCGACGAAGATGATGGAACTGCACTTAAAAACACCGTCGAGGCGCATGTGCTCCTTCAGCGCGTCAACTACGTCTCCAAGGCGATATGATCTGCTGAAAAATCCAGTTCGGTACGTGAATACATAGACACCAACCTCACTAACCGCTGGAGTTTTAGACAAGAGTTCTGGCCAGTAAGCGCCGGAACGTGCACGCCAGCTAGTTTCTTGCTTTGAGAGGACACCATGAACGAAAACTACGGCGGTTTTGCTTTTTGACGCATTGATCCATCTGCCCTGCATCTAGCCCTCCTTACATCAGTCGTTCTAACACGAAGAGTCTTTCGTCTCCGGACTCCATAAGTCTTTAACCGGAACACAGAGACCTGGGTAGAAAATAAATCGACAGACGAATGCTAAAAAGGAGACCGAGGGTTGATTCAGCTCGACTACTAGAGAAATCCGTGATGTTCTGGAAAAAGTCTTCTGGGAGGAACAACATGAGCGAAGTTAAGAGATCGGCTGACGTCTTGGCTAATCTAATTCTGGGATCTGATGGTCTCTTTGCTGATACGGACAAAGGCAAAACATTGGTCGCGAATTTATTGGCACAAGCGAAAAGTATTGACCCTGACAAAAATGCGATCCCGGATGCATTATCCAGATGGATTGTAATTACGCTTTGCGTTTCATTGCTTTTTTGTGTGGCCGGGGTCGTCATTTATACTGTGGGCTTTATGTGGTATGCAAAAGGCTTGGACGCAGAAAAACTGAAAACTACAATTCCAGACATTCCCAACGCGGTAGTCGCTCTGACCTCTGGTCTATTGGGTGCACTGACCGGCTTCTTGGCACCGTCCCCATTCAATAGGCGGTAGCTGGTAACGCCCAACAATAGCGCGCGAGCAAAGCCGAACTTTACTCACTAAGCGGAACTACGGATTTTGGGCCACGATTGGTCATTAGATTTCGATCGACCCTGACTTCACCAAGTTGATACGCGGCGGCGCTGGGCGAGCCACTCCATCACTTCATCCTGGCGATAGCCGACCGTTTGATTGGTCAATTTGTAAAATGGTGGACCCTTTCCAGAGCATCGCAGCTTGGCCAAGGTCGACATGGTCAGACCGAGCAGTTCTGCGAGTTCCGGGGGCCGCAGCAATGCCCTTGCGTCCAGATTACCCAATGCGCGTCCATGATGCACGATCTCGCGTCTATGCGGGGATGGTCGTCCTGGACGGCGAGGCGGCTTGGATTCTTGGGGCGCAGTTAGGTCATTGGCGGGCACAGCTTTGGTTGCTGCCTCGATTTGCGCAACAGGATCTAAGTTTGCTGGCTGCAAGCAGGCGCTTTTTAGCGGCTCACTTATCTCTACAGTGGTCTGAGATACTGGTTTCGGTGCTTGCCAATCGCCAAACATGTCGAGCTGACCGGCGAGACTTGTATCGGGCTTTCGTTTGGCCATGGTTTATCTCCTTTTGCCCGTTCGACACTGACTTCGATTGCGGATGCCGCGACCTGCTGTCAGGGCGAGATAGCAATCTATGCCGTCGCGGACATAGTTTCGGGTTTCGTTGATATCGGGCACACGGCCCAAACGGGCCACACGATTGGGACCCGAGTTATAAGCCGCCAGCGCCAATCTTATGTCGCTGAACCGGCCAATCTGGATGGCAAGATAGCGCGCGCCTGCACGCAGGTTTTCTTCGCTATCAAACGCATCGCGCACGCCAAGCTCCGCAGCAGTTCCAGGCATCAATTGCGTCAGCCCTTGAGCGCCAACTGGGCTAATGGCGCGGCTATCATAGGCGCTTTCAATGATAACGAGCGCATGAAGAAGTTTCGGATCCAAACCTGTCTCGTTTGCGATCCTGGTAATCAGCCGATCGAGGGGCTGGCTGGATGGCAAAAGTCGCACATCTCTATAATCATCTGTAGACGGATTATCATGGGCGGCGGTATCATTTTGAGGGTGGCCCTTACCCTTGGCTCTGGCGCTTGTAGCGGCCACCGGTGGCACCAGAGCGGTGCCTGGATCGGTCGGGTCAATCAATCGCTGCCGATTTTGCAGACCCGAACTTGCGAAAAGAGTTCCGCCAGATGTCGTCCAATCGACAGGCTCGCCCAGCGCCACGCTTGGTGCCAGTGAAGCGACAGCCACGCTTCCGACCAGAATAAATGGAGCGATGAAGCGGACTACCATGTGATAACCGCCCGATAGATGCCCGCCAATTCACCCTGCGAGACCGGTCCGAGAAAACGGCTGTCAAAGCTTGCTGGATGATCGCCGAGGATAAAGACCTCGTTGGTGGATAAGGTCCGGCAGCCGCTCCAGGCTGCGAGGGGGTTGCCATGCCGGTCCGTATGAGCGGCGAAAATGGCTCTTTTGTTGATCGTAACCACGTTGTCCTGCCGACACACAAAATCGCCAGAGAGCCCCGCCACGCGCTTGATCAGCATCGTATCTTTTGGGTAGCCAAGTTTCTTGACCAGATAATTCCGGGCAGCGCCATTCATGGGCATCGCGATGATGTCACCACTTTTGAGATCATCAACTTCACCCACACGAACATAGGCACCTTTTGCCATAGAGGGGGTCTCGTTCAGGATCACGGGCGGTTTCGACTTCAAGTCGGGCAAAGCCGTATTCGCAACGAACAAACTTTGGACGAGCGCAATAATGAGGAGGGGGCCTGTGTTCATGGCGTAGGCTCCAAAATCAGATCCCGGGTCAGGAGCGCGTAAACTCTGGATCCCTGGGCAATGCGAATGGTCGGTTTGACATCAAGTTCACGGTCGATCAGGCGACCGCCGACCCGCGCTGCTTCAATGGAGGCCGCATCGCCAGCATCGCCCATAAAGGAGCTGGATTTGCCATCACCGTCACGCCTTGCCGCTTCCCCCAAGGTGGTGATCGCACCGGAAAAGAGCGAAGCAACTACCAATTGACCCAAGCGCCGATCAACCCGGCCCGTTACACCGCCAGCCCCGGTGCTATCGACACCCGGCTCCTTGTTGAGGCTTATGGAGCGGCCATCGGAGAAGATAATCCGTTCCCAGACTACAAAGGCGCGGCGCTCGCCATAGGTCTGATCACCAT
>JAIXZQ010000289.1 GCA_027489475.1 Methylophilus sp. | reverse complement strand
TTGCAATGATTGGCGCAGTGACCTGCGCTACAGCATCACGCCGATGCCCAGCCCCAATGATGAACATGTCACCGTGGCATTTTCGGGCACCCTGCCCGAGCAATGCGATACGCGCTTCCTAGAATTGAGCATCCTCAGTGATACCCAGTATCTGTGGGCCAGTTTCAAACTGCTCTGGCAACAATTGGGTGGCCAGTTTAATGGTCGAGTACAGCGTGGCGAGCTGCGTGCAGACGACCGTCTGCTGGTACGCTGGCAATCGCCGCCGTTAGAGCAGGTCGTGCGTGACATCAATAAATGGAGCAATAATGTGATGGCGCGCCAACTGATGCTGACCATAGGCTTAGAAGCGGGCATGGCGCCGGTGGATGAAGCCAGTGCGGCACTTTCGGTGCAACACACTTTGCGACAATGTGGCTTGCAGTTCCCAGAGTTGGTGTTGGACAATGGCGCTGGGCTGTCGCGGCAAGCCCGTATCAGTGCGGAACATTTGGGGCAACTGCTCGTCACAGCCTATCAGCGTCCGTTGATGCCCATGTTTTTGGCGTCACTGCCGGTGTTGGGCGTGGATGGCACGACGCAAAAAAGACTGACCGCGCCGGAGACCCGTGGCATGGGGTATCTGAAAACGGGTTCGCTTGAGGGTGTCAGCAGTCTGGCAGGCTATGTGCAAAATCGTCAGGGCAAACGCTTTGTGGTGGTCATGATGGTGAATCATCCACACGCCGCAGCCATGCGTCCGCTGCAAGACCGCTTGTTGCAACAGTTGATTGCGGGCTTGTAATAGACTGTATCGCTTTCATTGCTCACGCTTGTGAGCTGTGCGGCCTGACAGTCAACACGTGCAAAAGCAGGTATCATGTGCGCTTTAATCGCACCTCATATAGACAATAAAGGATTTCGCGAGTGAATAAATCTTTCAAAATGGTTGGTCTCAGCCTGTGCATGCTGATGGCCATGTCCGGTTGCCAAGCGCAATCAAATGCCCAACAAGCCAAGGAGTCTGCCGCTATGTCTGCCCCGATCACCAGTCTACAAAAAATTGATACCGTGGTTGGCACTGGCCGTGAAGCTGAAATTGGCTTTAACGTCACCGTGCATTACACCGGCTGGTTGTATGACGCCAGCAAAGAAGACCACAAAGGCAAAAAATTTGACAGCAGTCTAGACCGCAATGCGCCGTTCAACTTCTTTTTGGGTGGCGGACAAGTGATTCAGGGCTGGGATGAGGGCGTACAAGGCATGAAAATCGGTGGTAAACGTACGCTGATTATCCCATCAGAGATGGGCTATGGTGCACGGGGTGCGGGTGGGGTGATTCCCCCCAATGCTACCTTGGTGTTTGATGTCGAACTGTTAAACGTCAAATAATCACAAGGAAGCGAACAGCATGCAAGTCAGAATCAAATGGATAGAAGGCGTCAGCTTTGTCGGCGAGTCGGAAACTGGACATGCCGTGGTGCTAGATGGCGCGCCTGAAAATGGCGGCCGTAATATCGGCATGCGGCCGATGGAGATGTTGCTGATAGGCATGGGCGCCTGCACCTCGTTTGATGTGGTGACAATCTTAAAAAAAGCGCGTCAGCCCATTGTCGATTGTGTCGCCGAAATTAGCGCCCAACGTGCCGACACCGTCCCCAAGGTCTTTACCCAGATTCACGTGCATTTTGTGGTCACCGGCGAGGGGCTCAATGCCAGCCAAGTCGAACGTGCGGTCAAACTGTCGGCTGAAAAATATTGCTCTGCCAGCATCATGCTGCAAAAGGCCTGCGACATCACGCATGATTTTGAAATCCGTAGCCCCGACGCACTGCAAGGAGACGCATAATGGCCATCCCCGCTGGCATGATAGGCATCCGTCACGTGGCCTTGTTTATTCGTGATTTAGAGACCGCGGTGGATTTTTATACGCGTGTGGTCGGCATGCAGATTGAATGGCAACCTGACCCCGATAATGTGTATTTGACCAATCATGGTGATGTCTTTGCCTTACATCGGGTGGAGTATGTGCCAGACCCCTTACAGCGCTTGGATCATATTGGTTTTGTATTAACCGATGCACAAGCGGTGGATGACTGGTTTGCCCATATGCAAGCGCATGGGGTGCGGATTACCGAGGCGCCCAAAACCCATCGCGATGGCTCACGTGGTTTTTATTGCCTAGATAGCGTAGGGCATCTGTTGGAGTTTATTTATCACCCGCCCATTGTGCGACATCTGCAATCCGCTCAGTCTTAAGCTAGCATCTGCTGAGTGGCGATGTCACAAAAAAGCCTCCATCGATGGAGGCTTTTTTATGTGGCGTGCACGATGACCCAGGGTCATTGGCAGTGGGCGACCTTATTCATCGGTAATAATCTTCATCGATAAAGTCTGGTCTTTGTCCAGCACAGTCAGTAAACGATCAATATTCGGATGCTTACCAGGATGATCTTCGGCATCTAAGGTATGTTCGGCATATAAAGCCAAGCCCTCAACTGCCGCATCGGAATTGATTTCACCAAACACTTTAAACAAATGGTGATACACCTTAATAGAGCCTTGCGTGCCCGGTTGGTTTTCAATCACGCCAGCCGGTTGTTGCGCGGCGTCATACAGCTCGATGCGTTTGACATGTTCGGCGCTGTCTAGGGTGAGTAAGTTGTCACTGAATTTTTGCATGATAGGCT
>JAIXZQ010000227.1 GCA_027489475.1 Methylophilus sp. | reverse complement strand
AGCGCCGCAGATAAAGTCGGTATAGGCGGCACTGGACTAGGCTTAACCATTAGCCGCCTGCTCACCCAACTGATGGGCGGCGAAATGCATTTTGACAGCGTGGTTGGCTACGGTACGCGGTTTGAGATTCGCTTATTTTTGCCGCAAATTCGCGAGACCGCCCATTTATCCAAGCAGGCCATTCGCCAGCGGGTGGGCTACGAAGGGCCGGTTAAAACCATTTTGGTGGTGGATAACGAAGAGGTTGACCGCGAGCTACTCCGCAACACTCTGCAACCGCTGGGCTTTGTGGTGCATGAGGCGGGCAACGGCCAAGTGTGTGTTAACCAATATGCAACGCTGGCCGCCGATGCCATTTTGATGGATTTGGCCATGCCATTGATGGATGGTTGGGAGGCGGCCTATATTATTCGTCAGGTGCACCGTTCCAGCGTGCCGATTGCAATTATTTCGGCCAACGCCTATGACCGTACCTTGGAGAATCAGGCTAAACTCACCGCCGAAGATTTTTTTGTCAAACCCGTCAACCTCGAAGAAGTGCTGGACTGGATAGGGGTGCATCTGAACCTCACTTGGCGCTATGCCAATGAGCCCTCATTGCCACACAGCTTACAGCCAGCCCCCGCAATCATTGCGCCGACGGAGGCGGGGCTAGCTTCCGCACCCGGTCCACAGATTGCTCAGGAGCCCACAACGGCCAGCTTGCCAGTAGATGCACTGCACCCTCTGCAACTGGCGGTCCGCAGCGGCTATGTGAAGGGCGCGCGTGAGGCCTTGGCCCAGTTGTCGCTCAGTTATCCAGGGCACGCAGCCCTGTTGCAGTTGCTGCAAGAGGCGCTAGACCGGTTTGATTTTGACCGACTGCAACGCTTGATAGAGGAGCACAGCCTATGAGCCGGAGCACCCACTCGGTATTAATTGTGGATGATGTGCCCGAAAACCTGGCCTATCTGCATGATGCGCTGGATGAATCGGGCTATCAGGTCTATGTCGCCAATTCTGGTGAAATGGCCCTGCAAGTTGCACAGTTGATGCAACCGCATGTGATTTTGATGGATGCCATGATGCCGGGCATGGATGGCTTTGCCACCTGCCGCCGTATTAAAGCCGCCGCCGAAACCCAGCATATCCCGGTGATTTTTATGACAGGCCTCACTGAGGTTGAGCATGTCACTATGGCCTTTGATGCAGGCGGGGTCGATTATGTGACTAAGCCGGTGCGTCCGGCTGAAGTGCTGGCGCGTGTCAAAGCCCACGTACAAAATGCCACCAAAATGCATCAAGCCACCTCGGCGCTGGATGCCTTTGGTCAGGCCACCATCGCCATTTTGCCTGGCGATAAACGCCTGATTTGGCAAACCCCTTTGGCTAAGCAATATCTAGAACACTACTTTCCCGAATGGGCCGCCAGCATGGCTCATCTCGCAGTGCAAACCTTGCCGCCGCTGATTCATCAATGGTTAGAAAACTGTATGCAACAGTTTGCCGCCAGCCAGCCCATGACTGGCCTCAATGTCAGCCAAGGCAATGCGCGGCTGAGTTTGTCCGTTGCCAGCCCCAATGAAGAGCAATGGGTGTTGGTGCTCAGAGAGCATTCTGATGAGGCGCAGATTGAATCACTCGGCAAGTTGTTTCAGCTCACCAAGCGCGAGTCTGAGGTGCTGTATTGGACAGTGAAAGGCAAAACCAATAAAGATGTGGGGGAGATTTTGGGTACCAGCCCGCGCACCATCAATAAACATCTTGAGCATGTGTTTCAAAAGCTGGGGGTAGAAACCCGCACCGCCGCCGCCTCGCTGGTCGCCTCAAAAATCAAGTTTTAGCGCGTTAAAAAGACCTGCTTCAAGCAGGTCTTTTTCTGTGGGCTGTCTGTGACGGCATATCCGGCTTTCCTTGGTCAGCGATGGCAGACTGAGCTTCTTGGCTCAGAGTACCCTGATAATCAGCGGCACCCTTAGAACCGATAGACCACGCCTACACTGCCCACATTGCTGTCAAACTGTTTGCTGCCACCAGCGCTTTTATCTACTTCGGCTTGGTAATGGTCCCAGCCCACGCGCATAGACAGCGTTTTGTCGAAGCGGTATTCCGCGCCGACGCCAAAGGTGGCGCCCGTGCGGGTGGCATCGTTGTAGTCGCTGAGGTTCGCAGAGACTTTGCTTTTGGTGGCGGCGACTCCCAGTTTGCCATAGACTGAAAAAGCATCATTCAGCGGCAGTGTGGCAACGCCAGTCAGGCTGAGGGCGTCTGCTTTGGCGCTGCCACTGCGGTTGTCGGTGACTTTGCCAATCCCGGTATATTGGCCTTCGATAGCCAGATAGGGCGTGAACTGATAGCCGATAACCACGCCCGCCACCGTTTGTGTGTCTTGATCAACCCCGTTGGGCATGCGCACATTCGCATTGGCGACGCCGAGATTGAGGCCGGTATACAGGCCCTCGGCCTGCGCCAGCAACGGTAAGCTTAAACTACTGGCAATGGATAAAATGAATACAGCAATACGCATTAAATGACTCCAAAAAAAGCTAGGCAGAAAGATGACCTCAACGAGGCGATGAGGTTGTTAAAAATTGCGTTACTTGAGTTTGCTTTGCGCCAAGCGTAAACCTTCCTCAATCTCGACTTTACGGCCAGCGTCTGCATCTTCGCGGCCAGGCCGCGCGGGTGCTTGCAAGGCTTTCTGGTAGTAGTTCACCGCTTGGGCGTAGTCGCCTTGGGCGCGTAAAAAGTCGGCGTAAAAGTAATTGCTGTCTATGCCTGTGGGATTAATTTGCAGGGCTTTTTCTAGGTATTCACGCGCTTTTTTCTTGTCGCCAAAGCCGATTGGCCAGCCGGGGACTCTGAAATACAGCGACCCTAGCGTAGTGTAGGCCGAGCCATTCAGTGCCTGGGGATGCGTTTGCAAACTGGCCAATAATAGGTCACGTGCTTGCTCAGCGGCTTTGAGGGCATTGACTGGGTGTAATGGGCCCATACTTTTGGCATAACCACTCAACACAATTGCTTCCCAAATCATGGCTTCACTGGCGCCTGCATATTGCTGGCTGGTTTGATGCGCTTCTTCTACCAAGGCTTTAAAGGCGGCTTCTTGTTCGTTTTTGGCGGTGTGATAGGTGGCCGTCGCCCAGTGATGTTGCAAGGTGGCGAGGGCAGTATCCAGCGCTTCATCGGCGACGGCGGTGGTGGTTAAAAGGGCAAAGCAAGTGGTCAACATCCAGCGTTTCATAGTCGCTCCAAGATTAAAGATAGGCCAAATGTTGCAATATCAATGCCAGTCGATGAGCGCTAAGAGAAGATGGGTTTTTGCTTGATATTCAGTGGCTTACTTAGCGATGTAGCGTATAGGCAAAACGCAGGTGACGGCGGGCTCTGCGTTTTTTGCAGGGCTTTTTATTCTGGGTCTGCAAAAGATGCATATTATGTTTAGGGGGTAAAAACAGCAGGCGAAAAAAAACTGTCCGGCAGGACAGTTTTTTAGCGTACTCTGGCAGCCATCATTACGACGACTGCATGTGACACCGATTTATTTTTCAACGAATGCTTTTTCAATCACGTAGTCACCGAGCTCACCAATCCGCGGCGAGACTTTGAAACCGCGTTTGTCCAGCATGGCGGCGGTATCGACCAACATCGCGGGGCTGCCGCAAATCATGGCACGGTCGGTTTCTGGGTTGAGCGGT
>JAIXZQ010000051.1 GCA_027489475.1 Methylophilus sp. | reverse complement strand
GCGCTGCGGCCCGGCGAACAATCGCGATGCTATAATGTCCGGCCGGGTCGATACCATATAGGCTTTCATTCGATCCTGGGCGATCATCTGGGGCAGAGCGTGCCCGCGTTGGCCGGTCGGCAGACCCTAGTCTTCCTCACGGTGCTCAAAACCCAGCTTGTAGTCGCAGAAGGCGACAAGCTTGCCCATAGATCAAGCGTCGGGATTGATCCGGAACAGACCACTATTGTTACTATCCGCGGTGATGAAGACGACTATAGGGTCCGCGAGCGCGTTCGCCTCGCGAAACTCATGATGTTCGATCTCGCCAACCAAACGCATTCACTGACGCTGGATGTTGTGAAAGTGCTGGAAGATCCGCAGACCGATCCGCTCCTGCGGCTATATGGTGTGTTAGTGGCGCTATGTGCGGGCGAAAGCAGTTGCATATCCGACAGATCCAAGGATGTAGAGGCGGCATCACAGTCCGAACCAATCAGTCATGATACACTCCAGCGCTGGATTGGCGACCCAGTGCGGCCCGGACTTCCGACCGACGCCACTTGTGCGACTTGGGCACTCGAGCGCCGGCTGGGTTCGGACCGCTGGGCTGAGTCCCCGGCCGGCATACCAGCCCGGATTGAAACGCCGCCGATGTTCGAGTGCTCATGGCGGTGGGCCATTGAAGAAAGCATAGCGAATCCAGATGCTGTGCGCGGCGCGGCGGTGGTGGCGACTGCCCGATCTTCTGGAGGGACTGCACCATGGCTATGCTGGAGGATTGCCGCCAGCAAGGCACGTTTTGTCCCTGTCGCTCCCATAACGGACGACTTAAGAACGTTAGTTGCAGAGGTCGTGGAGCGTGTAAGTCAGTTGGTTGGCACCACCCCGATGCCCAACGCTCTCTTTAAGGCCTTGGAAGCTTTCGACCCTGAAATTCAGGCCACTGCGCTGCAGGCGCTAAGACTGACCACAAACAAAGCCAAATGTATAGATGTCGATCCTATTGGAGAATTGGCGGTCTCGCTAGGGTTGCCGTCACAGTTACTCCGGAAACGCCTTGCCAATACCAAGGCTGCACTGGAGGAGGCAAGCATACTCGCGCGGGCCGCCGATAAGGATAAGCTATCGAGCGGAGGAAGCAAACTTGCTTCTTTGTCTGCCCCCGGATTGACGCGCTCCATTCTTTCTAAGGATGATCCCAACAAAGGCCGATTCGGTGGCAGTTCGCGCCGAGCAGGCTTCTCTATTACAGCCGACTTTAAAGAGACAGCATCGACGAACTGGGTCGAAGTTGCACTTATTGTCTCTGGGTCGGCTCCAGACGATACAGAGGTCTTGTTTTATCTTCATGATAGCTTCAGACCATCCGTTGTTAGCAAGAGTCTCAAGGGCAGTACCACTATGCTCTCTGTAACCGCATGGGGTGGATTCACAGTCGGAGTCTGGATTCCAGATCGTAGTATCGAACTGGAATTGGATCTATCTGAAATCAAGAATGCCCCGTTGATTCTACGTGAGCGATAAACCACAAGATTAAGGGGCGGACGCCACTGGGTAAGCTCATCAGGACTCTTTCGGAGACTAGGTGTAAGCGTCCGGTCTGATCCGCCTTGCGTTGATGGGCGTTGATGGTGAGGAGAGGCCTTACGGATGGACGTAAGGAGTCTTCATGCGGGTATCGGTTTTGGGCGCAGTGGAGCGTCGTCGGCGATGGAGCCGGGAGGACAAGGTCCGGTTGGTTGCCGAGACGTTTGCCGAAGGCATCACGGTCAAAGAGGTGGGTGAACGCCATGGCGTGGCGACGAGCCTGCTGTTCCAGTGGCGCAGACAGGCGCGGCTCGGGTTGTTTGGATATGGCGGCAGCGAGGGGTTCGCGCCGGTTGCGATGATCGAGGCGGCTGAACCGGTTGTTTCACAAGCAGAGCCTCGGTTGCAAGTGGGGCCGTGCTCGCGCATCGAGATCATGCTTGGAGCGGACGTACGCGTGCTGGTTGGGCCGGACATTGAGCGGTCGGCGCTGGAGACTGTTCTTGGTGCTTTGCGGGCTGTTGGCCGATGATCGGCCCGCCCCAGGGTGTGCGCGTGTTCTTGGCATGTAAGCCGGTTGATATGCGCAAAGGGATGACGGGCTTGTCGATGGTGGTGCAGGAAGCGCTAGGCCAAGATCCATTATGTGGGGCGTTGTTCGTGTTCCGGGGTAAGCGTGCGACTTTGATGAAAGTGCTGTGTTGGGACGGGTCTGGCTGGGCGCTTTATGCCAAGCGGTTGGAGCGTGGGCGGTTCATCTGGCCCCAGACCAAGGATGGCGTCGCCCCGATGACGGCGGCTCAATTATCGATGCTGGTCGAGGGTCTGGACTGGCGCAGACCAGAGCGGACATGGCGTCCTGAGGTGGCGGGATAGCTGTAAAAAGGGCTATGAATCAGGCGATTATGCTGGCCCGAAACAGTCAAATCAGCTAGTGTCTTCGGGTGAAAAAGCGCCCAATATCAACACCTAAACAAGCCGTTGAGCGATCCACCCTTACAGGCGATGACAGCGCTAAGCTAGCTGCGCTCTTAGCAGAGCGCGACGCGTTGATGGCTGAGAATGCAGCCTTGATCGCCCAGCTTAACGCAACAGACTTCCTGGTTGAGAAGCTGAAGCTTCAAATCGCACGGATGAAGCGCTTGGCGTTCGGGTCAACGTCTGAGAAGGACAAGGCCTTGCTGGCCCAGCTTGAGTTGGCGTTAGATGACCTGGAACTAGAGGACGCACAAGCCAAGGCATCGCTGGTACCTGTTGTCCCAGTTGAAGGCGTGTTGCCCGAACACAAAGGCAAGCCGGCGCGGCGTCCCTTACCAGAGCATCTCCCGCGTGAAAGCGTGGAGCATGCCCCGGATCTAGCTCATAACGCTGATGGTGCTTGCGGCTGCCCGTCATGTGGCAAACAGATGCGCCAAATGGGTGAAGACGTCACTGAAGTGCTGGAATATGTTCCCGAGAGCTGGAAGGTTATCGCCCATGTGCGGCCGAAGTTCTCATGCCGGGTATGCGACACCATCATGCAGGCCCCGGCCACAGGCTTGTTGGCCCGGAGACTGCGCCATGGACCTAATCTCTTGGCCCATGTCGTGGTCGCCAAATATGCCAATCATCTCCCGCTTTATCGTCAAAGCGAGATCTATGCCCGCTCTGGCATTGATATAGACCGTTCTAGCCTGACCGATGACGTGGGGCATGTGGCCAAGATCCTAACCCCACTGATCGATCTTCTGGCCAAGGACGTTATGAGTTCTCCTGTGCTTCACGGCGATGATACGCCCGTCAGTGTGCTTGCCCCAGGTGCAGGCAAGACCAAAACTGGCAGGCTATGGGCCTATGTGCGTGATGAACGAGGCCATGGTGGCGAACGACCACCTGCTGCGGTCTATTATTACAGCCCTGACCGCAAGGGTGAGCATCCAGTCGCCCATCTGGCCTCGTTCGCTGGTCATCTCCATGCTGATGGCTATGCCGGGTTCAATCCCCTCTATGCGCCGGCTAAATCAAATGAGCCCGCCAAGGTTCAAGAAGTGGCGTGTATGGCCCATGTCCGGCGTAAGTTCTTCGATATCCACACAGCTACAGCTTCACCCATCGCGGGCGAGGCCATCAAACAAATCGCGGCACTTTATGGTGTCGAAGCTGAAGCACGCGGTCATCCTCCAGATCAGCGCAAAGCCATCCGCCAAGCAAAAGCTACCCCGCTGATGGCTGCGTTCCAAGCTTGGCTGGAACAACAGCTCACCCGCATCCCCAAGGGCGGCGATCTAGCCGTTGCTATCCGCTATGCACTGTCGCGGTTCACGGCTCTGTCACGATACTTGGATGACGGCACACTCGAGATCGACAACAATATCGCAGAGCGCGCTATCCGTGGCCTCGCCGTAGGCCGCAAGAACTGGCTGTTCGCAGGATCCGACACTGGTGGGCAACGTGCTGCTGCCATCTACTCCCTGATCGAAACCGCAAAGCTCAACGACATCGACCCCGAAGCCTGGCTCGCCAACATCCTTCCCCGTATCGACGACCATCCCAACAAGCGCCTCCACGAGCTGTTGCCGTGGAACTGGAAGCCCGCGGGCGACTTACAGCCCGTCTGAGCGGTCAAGGTGGGTCAGGCCGGACGCTTACGACTAGGTCAGCCGTTGATGGCTATAGACTTATCATCAAGGGAGGCTTGTATAGTTTAGAAATTGGTTTCTGCTTCAGTTTCGGAGCATGGCCTACAGCGAACGCTAATCGAGCAGTGGAGATGGCAATTATCGTGCTGCTTGACCCAGTCCATCTTTGCCAACTTTACGGCAGCCAGGCTTTTTCGTCGCGAACCACGCATGAACCTCGCCCTCATGATTGACTGCGCCCCAAAGGGAACGGTCCCGCAGATTAAGTCGAGGAACGTCTCACCAGTGGGCGATCGCCAGTGCGCCTATAGCGCTAGGCTAACCGAGCGTGACATTTGCACAACAGGCTCGGATACAGGTTGCTCGACATTGCCGATGGCATTCGGGGCTAGCTTGCAGATATAGCACCTGCTAGCAAGCAACTAATAGGAGAAGCCAAGATGACCAACTTTGTTTCGGTCCAGCTATCGGTCGGGATTCCTTCGGAAGTCGTGCATTTCGTGCCGGTGCCAGGCTCTGGGGGTACCTTCAACGGAGGGGTTAAGTGCGAGCCATCCGGGTCCTTTAATCTCGACATAACTGGCCGACCCTCTTTGTCCGTTTCGATCCCTGATTGGGGCATCACTCACAGATACAACCCCAGCGACGGCGTTGTTATAGAAGGCATGCCTAATTGGTTTCGCAGACTGAGGCCTGGTGCAGTTCCGATTGAGTCGCAAAGATTGCTTCGGACGACTGATAATTTGAATGTGACGCTTGCCACCATGACTGGCGCAACACATGCACTTAAATTCATGATAGCGGGCGGAAATCCCCTACTGTCCCTCCAATTCGGTATTAATGCGGATATAACGGTGGGGCTTCGCAAACAAGGCACCATCATTCAATACTGCATCATCGGCGACCATGATGGATTTCCAGATTATCGAATTACGATCAATGGCAAGACAGTGTATTACTGGGATTGCGTCGCAAACAGCGAAGACCCTAGCGACTTAATGCCTCCTGCGGAGCATAGTGTCTTGGTGAATTGGACAAATCTCTAAATGTCGTATCCCAATCTTGACTGGTCATGACCCACTCCGCCTGGCTCTTAATCCGGTAGAAGAAATGCGCCGCGGTTGTGCTTAAAGTTTGTGCCAAGCGTCGCAGCAAACAAGTAGCGGACATCATGTAGTTGCAGGTCGGGTAGATCGGCCTCCCGACATATGCTTCGTTAGATATGTGGTAAAGCTTTGGCCGGGTCCTATGCGTAGTTGGTGCGGAAGGCAGAAAAGGCGAAGCTGCTAACGAGCGGCAATAGCTCAAGTGTCTCCATGACAGCATTCGGAAGCCGAATGCGCCTTGCCTCAGTCTTGACCTGCTCGGACGCAAGAACAACCCGACAACCGCAAAAGTCGATCACGCGCCACTTCAACCCCAAGTTTCCGCGCGGCGGGCACATGTCATGATCGATAGACCTGTGATTCGCACATACTGACAGTGGATCGTGCCACGACGTTCGAGTTCCTCAATCGCATAAAGGAGGGGTTCCGCCTCTTTCACGCTCAGTAAGCGCTGTCGCTTTCCAAGCCAATAGTTGACAACACCTTTAGTTCAACGCCCGACCAAAAGGCCGCACGTGACAGCCCAACTCATAGTTGCCGCAAAGCTGACCATCACAGAGCAGCCGTTGCTCTCCCGCCCTTGATCTCTATCAAGCCCCACTTCTTCTCGGACTTGTTGTTGCGAGGCCTATTGCCGTAAGCAATATTAACCTGGAATTTGACTGGGGCTAGGCAACCAAATGTCGAAGGCAGGTCGCCGCGAAAGTGCGCAAGCTTACAATCGGCCATTTGCTCTCGCCCTCTGTATTACCGAAGTAACAGAGGCTGGTCACACCGCTCAACATCTTTCAGTCCTAGTGTCATACATTTTAAATTTCAGGCAAGTAGTGGATGGTTTTCGTTGGCGACATGACCTGCATCAAAGTCTTACTTGCAGGCATATGTTCTTTAAGGCAACGGCACAAACACCTTACCCATAAAAAAAGCGGAGGCGATGCCTCCGCTTCCAGCTAGTGATTCAATCATTTCTAGGCCCCGTGTCCTGACGAAAGACAGTACATGTAGGCGCAGCCCAAAAGTGCTGCCGAAGAAATGTGCACTGCAAGCATGCAATACTTGCTACAAAAGTGCCAGGTTTTGTTTTTTGCAATGTGCGCAAAGCACTCGACGATTAGCGAAGCTGCAAACATTGCAGCAACGACAAAGTAGGCAATACCAAGGATCAGCATATCGAACTCCATCAAACTGCCGAGGCTCATGGCGGTCCTCGGCCGATTTGAACATACACGAGCACAATGATTGCGCAATTGGTTCTAACTAAGATCATTTCCATAAACTTCTAGGTCATTTTCTTAGATGTTCTTAGACGTCACCTAGAGATTAATTATCCGCATGCTTGACTTTTTTGAGAACCTCGCTAGCCAGTTCACAGAAGTTGATGAGGTGAAGCCCGGGTATGGACAACCAGCAGATTGAGCCACCCAGACTAGCAGTTGCTGTTACCAAGGCCATCAAGGAGCAGCAGGTCACTCGCCGCAACCTTGCCCGAAGCGCAGGTGTCACCAATGATCTGGTTGGCGAATTGTACAATGTTGGAGATGCGGGCACCGCGTGGAGGGATGTGGCACGCAAGAGCGCGCAGTGGATAGGGACCTTAGCTAGGGATGGCGGTGCCCGGCCCAGCAATAAATTGAAGTCGGGCAAAACCGGTTCCCTGTCTCGAGTTTATGCCAGCCTAAAAGAACTGGCACGAGAAGATGGTCTAGAGCTCGGTTTTAGTATTGAAGATGCCCTAAAGGACTTCGGACTGTCATCAACAAGCCGGGAAATAGAACTGGCCCTGGAAAACAGGACAAGCCACAGCAGGGCAAAACAGAAGCAGCTTGACAGCTTGATGGACCGGGTCGGCCAAGCGTCCAGAATTGGCATGAAAGAACGGCTGAAGGTCCTTAACTTCGATTGGCCCCCCTTCAACAAACAGTCTACTTTTAGCAAACTTTTTGATTCCGGCGATACAAAGCTAGGCGAACTTCTCGCAAAGGCATGGCTTGGTTCCATCAGCCCCATGTCAATAGAGCTCGGGATAGAGACAGAGTCGGACTTTCAAAGGGCAATTTCAGCTGTCGCAGGAGAGGGAGTCGCTGCTGGGGGCGATAGCGGAGCCGTGACAGAGCCAGCGGACATAATTGTAGGTCTTTACGATTCGTCAGCGAGACGGTTCTCAGGCTTGACTTTCGTCAATTTACCAGGTGTCGCAAATGCGCTGGGTGTTGGCATGCCTTCTAGTGCCGCAAAGCGAGTCATTGAACTAATGTCGTCCGCAGCTCCATCCGAAAAGACAGCCAATCCCCAAACAATCTGGGATTTTCTATTAACACGCTCAAAAGACCTTTTTCAGGAAGATTTTAGGTTCATAGTAATTCAAGGTGAAGTCGGCGATCTTTTCTTGCAAGGTCCATGTGGTGTCTCTTTTGAACCCGAAAATGCGCAAGTCATCAGGGTTCCTGGAAGAACTGACATTCTGGAGGAGATAGCAAGACAATATCGGATCAGTGGATCGCTTGGCGGCAAAACATATAGCCCAATTGTTATCGCAGACAGCACTTTTTTAATCCGGCTATGGGAATATCTGGAGACGCAAGAGTCACAAGATCCGACAATTGGGAAAAGTGATCTGTTACCATTTACACGCAAATGGCTACTAAAGGGCAAGATCAGCGCAGATGAACAGCTTGGATCGTTTGTCGATCGTTCTTTGCAGTTTGCTCCCCAATATCGAGGTGGAGTATCGCTAAGCACAGACGAGCCCAAATTCGCTCATTTTGTCGATGTAGCCTTGAAGCAAGATCTACTCACGAATGCTGTGTCGCTTGCGGGTTATTTTTACGCCGATATGTTGCTGCTGTCTGAAGAACTTCGCGTGACGCCAATTTCCCAAGACCTTGCCGATTTTCAATCGGCCAGATTGAAACAAGCTACGTTGAACAGCTTACAGTACCATCTAGACAGCCCAAAAGCCGCATCGACGCTAAAGCAAGACGCAAAACTTCGTCTTGAAGAAGTTGCACAGGTTTGGAAATAGAACAACTACCCAGGAACCTTGAGTTACCAGATTAGCCCCCCCATCGAAAGAGGACCCAGATATGGCCAAATTCTCTACTTTTATCCTGCTTGGTTTAACCGTCGTCACTTTAGGTGCATGTCAGGAACAAAGAAGCTCCACAAATGATCTTGGCTCCTATGCAACTGTCAGCAAAACCGGTGTTCTTAATTGCGGATATGTTTCCTATCCGCCTGCCCTAGTTAAAGACCCAGAGACAGGGGCACTTTCCGGGATATTCTATGATGCAGTTGAAACAGCATCCAAAAATCTGGGTTGGAAGGTAAACTGGAAAGAGGAAGTTCAATGGGGCACGATGATTGAAGGATTAAAGGCCAATCGGTATGATGCTATTTGTTCTCCTGTTTGGTCAAATAGCGCCCGTTGGGCACAAGCTGATTTTTCAACTCCGCTCTATTTCAGCGGCGTGTTTCCTTATGTTAAAGAAGGAGATCGCCGCTTTGATTCAGACTTGGCGATTGCAAATTCTCCAAGCTATAAAATTTCGACAATCGATGGGGATACCAGCGAAGCAATTGCCACTCAACTTTTCCCAAAAGCTTCTTTGGTATCATTGCCACAACTCTCTGATTATTCGCAGATAATTTTGGCTGTTCGCGATGGAAAGGCGGACTTGACCTTTGCCGAGCCATATTTTGTGGCCCAGTTTTCCAATTCTAATGGCGGCGGCGTAGAAGCCCCGCTAAATAGCAAGCCACTGAGGGTATTTGGTAACTCGATGATGTTTCGCAAAGGAGACGATGCGCTAAGGTCGACTATGGATGGAGCTCTGGCTGAACTAGTCAACGACGGGACGGTGACAAAGTTGGTTGAAAAGCATACCGGTAGCGCCAACACCTATCTCCCGGTCGCCCGCCCTTACGAAGAAGGCCGGAAATGATTGACCTGCTATCAGAATACGGGGCCACTTTCGGGTCAGGGCTGCTTGAGACTCTACGGCTATTCCTTTTGATATCCTTTGTCGGCCTCGTTTTGGGTGTGCCCTGCGGGTTTGCAGTGAACCGTTTGGGCCGTGCTGGGCGATTAGCAAGCTCTACAGTTACAGGCGTTATTGTCGCAATCCCCGCAATTGTAATATTGTACTGGTTCTATTATCCATTGCCATTGCTATTAGGGCTTGAGCTCTCCCCATTTTTCACAGCGGTGCTCGCATTTTCAATTATCAATGCAGCGTCTGTTGTTGATATTGTTTCAAAAAGCATTGCCAGTGTTCCGAATGAATTTGACGAGCTCTCAAAAGTCACCGGTGTGTCAGCTGGTTACTATCGCCAAAGGGTGCAATTGCCCTTCATTTTTCTTTACTCTTTGCCGGCGTACCTGGTCCTATGTATTGCCACGCTTCACATTACGCTGTTTGCTGGACTGATTAGTGTCGGAGAGCTGTTTCGTGTCGCGCAAAGAATTAATGCTGTTCAGTACAAGCCTGTAGAAATTTTTAGTGCTATGGCAATATTCTTCGTCGTTACCTGCCTCCCGTTGCAAATCATAGCACGAATTGTGCAGGAGAAAGTCAACAGGTGTTTTGGGTTCAAACCTGCACGTAGTCACGATACCCCTTGAAGTTTTAGCCAATCCTCGACCTCTTTTTTTTGGCTATGCCTTAAGTTCTCAATTGGCCCAATTTCGACTTCATGGCCGGCCTTTAAGAACAAGTATCGGTTCGCAAT
This sequence comes from Methylophilus sp., assembly GCA_027489475.1. Taxonomy (GTDB): domain Bacteria; phylum Pseudomonadota; class Gammaproteobacteria; order Burkholderiales; family Methylophilaceae; genus Methylophilus. Next base: position 2,075 of record JAIXZQ010000051.1, on the reverse strand, counting down.
TTGTTCGGCAACAAAGATCGAGTGTGTAGCCAAAACCATTGCTCCCTTGTTGGTCAAATGTTGCTTGGCTTTGCGGATAAAAACTTGAACGAATTCTGCGTCCAACGCACTGGTTGGTTCATCCATAAGCAGGATTGAGGCCTTGGAGCCAAATGCTCTTGCCAAAGCCACCCTTTGCTGTTCCCCTCCTGAAAGCTGCCATGCAAGTCGGCTCTGGAGTTTATGGAGCCCAAACTCCGAAAGCACATCTTGCCGGTCTCCGATAAATTCGCTGTCTACCAAGTGATCCGTCATGCTGAAATTCTGCGCCACGGTAAGATTGGGCCAAACCCAAGCCCGCTGAAGTACACCGTGAACTTGATGGGTTTCGCCCTCGGGGTCATTAGCAACTCGGATCGCCCCCGACGTGAGGTTGTTCAGCGTCAGCAAAGTTCGAAGCAAGAGGGTCTTTCCGGACCCGTTTGCACCTAATAGCGCGATTGCCTCACCAGGACCGAGCTCGAAACTGATGTCGCGAACCGCAAAGGACCCCAATGCCGCGGCAATTCTTGAAGCAGAAAATAGAACCTCGTCGTGATCTTTTGGCATGGTTTCCATCATCGCCGCTTTCTAAACATTAGAATAACTTGCAGACCATGCCTGAATAATACCTCAGTTGAATCTGTGTGATACTGAATCAGTCTCAAGCCGTTATCATCAGACGGGAAAGCAACAGGTGGATAGAAGTTATCTTCCTTATAGTGCTGAACCCATTTGATTTTTTCCTCCATGAGTTCAAGCGCTTCATCCTCAGTCGCAAGTTCGATCTCACGGTCAAAATTTTTGGAAATCAAATCAATCTCGTTTGATAGCATCGTACTCTGCATTTCTAGGCTCTGAAAGCCGAATATGTCCCAGACGATAAGGCACCCACCCGGCTTAAGCATTAAGAGAGCATGTAGAAGAATTTTCTCACGTATTTCATTACTAAAATTGTTCACTACAAAAAATAGCAAGCATAAATCAAATAATCTCGATTGGTCGGCTTTATTAGATATGGGCTCAAGACAAGCCAAGTCGACTACATTGGCTAAAACTCTCGCATCCGTCAAAAGCTGTTGCGCTCTCCGGCGATAGGATTCAAGCATTCGGCGGTCACTGTCGACAGCCTCAATGTATAAATTTTTGAAACTTGCAAGGAGTGGAATAGACGAAAAGCCACTACCGCATCCAATGTCTAGAATCGCGATTTCGCTGTTTGAGGCTGACTTCAATTCTTCGCCCAACGCATGAATTTGCGATGCAAGAACCTCGCGAGCCAGCTCAAAAGCCGGGATTAGCAAAGGTAGACACCGGTCATACTTGTCAGGGTTATATAACTCGGACATCGTCATTTCACACCTTGAACTCTTGACAGCGCTTAGATAGCGATGAGCTTTGAAATCGGGCCAATCGACGAAGCCTCCAATCAGAGCAGCCTATAGGTAGGGCCTACGAGCCTTTCTTTCCGGTTTGGATCCAGTGGTCAAGGCCCGTCAGATTTAGCCCCTGAACACGTGCGAATTCGACCTTTCTGGTTAGTGGGGCAATGGCTAGGAAAAGAGAATGTTTCACCCCGAGTTTATATCCACATAAAACCCCTCAAAGACCGGACTATTTGGCCGAGGGACTTCCACCTTCTTCTTGACGATGTTCTCAAATCGCTCGCCGACCAGGTCCACCATCGCCTGTAATGGATCGTCGCGAAGGTGGGCGTAGGTCAGGATCATTAGCTTGACCATTAGGCCACAATGAAATGAACCCAAGCGGCTAAGATTGGCACAGTTGAGCCCAAGCTTCCCAGCGCGCGACCATCGCCGCGCCAATCTCCGGGTTGGATGATGCCTTAAACCAAGACGTGAGCTCAGCCCGCAGGTCCAGCAAGGTAGCGGCTGTCGCCTCAATTTGCTCGCTGGCTTGCCTGGCCGTTAGACCCGCCCGTCTTTGGCCGAGCTCTTTGAGTTTCGCAATTGTGGGCCAGCGGGTAGAGCCGTCTATCGTAACGGCCATTTGATCGATCGGCAGATAGGCAGTGGTAGTTACGAGATCATAGACCG
>JAIXZQ010000058.1 GCA_027489475.1 Methylophilus sp. | reverse complement strand
TTGCAAGCCCTGATGCACCAGCTTGGCCAACGCTTGATTACAGTGGATGGCTTCTGAGCCGCCGCGCAAAATACAGGCATTGCCTGACTTGATACACAAGCCGGCAGCGTCCACCGTCACATTCGGTCTGGCCTCGTAGATGATGCCGATGACGCCCAGGGGCACCCGCATCTGGCCAATCTGAATGCCAGATGGGCGGTATTTAAAGTTGCTCATTTCGCCAATCGGGTCAGGCAAGCTGGCAATTTGTTCAAGCCCTTCGGCCATGGTGGCCACTGAGGCGGGCGTCAAGGTCAAGCGATCCAGCATGGCGGCTTCCATGCCGTTGGCTTGCGCGGCCTCTAAGTCTTGTTGATTCGCTGCCAGCAAGGCTTTTTCATGCGTGCGTATCAACGCTGCAATCGCGCGTAGCGCTTGGTTTTTGCGGTTGCTGTCGGCGCGAGCCATTAAACGCGAGGCAGCACGTGCTTGCTCGCCCAAGTGTTGCATATATGATTGAATGTCCATGGCTTTATTATAGCCTAAACCGCGAGCCTGTCCTGCGCCCAGCTGATAGACGTGTATCCGCTGCAGCATAGCGGGCACAGGCACGTGCCTAGCAAATAATCTTTGTAATCAAAGGGAGTGAGGGGTGTGAAATGGGTGCAAACGGTTTAGGCTGGGTGGCCGCAAACATGGCCATGACAGCACACAAAGGACGTTATTAACGGGGATGCAAGCTAGCGCGCACGGCTGAGTCTGGCGGCGCGATTGGCTGCGAGTCGTGCAATGCCGCTACACAGGCGCGACAGTTCTAACCATGCGTCGCCATCACCCACGCCTTTGGCAATGCGGTCAATCTCGGCAAGTTTTTGCACTGCAGCTTCTAAGTGTTTTTGCGGAAGCACATCCAGCGCCCGCCTGACCTGTTGCTGTCGGTCACCAAATACCCGCGCTTGTGTCATGGCCGCGTTTTGCGCAGCGCCCTGTTGCATGGCCAGCCGCACTTGCAAACTAGGCCGCAACAGCCAGACCAGCGGGTTCATTACCGCCACCGCTGTTTCACCTTCTTCGCGCAGGCCGTCTAACATGCGGCAAACCCGCGCGGCATCGCCTTGCAACATAGCTTCGCCCAGTTGTGAGACATCAAAACGCGCCACATTGAGCACGCATTCACGGATCGCCTGTTCTGACAATTCCCCTGGCGGGTATAACAAGCCCAGCTTTTGAATTTCTTGATGCGCAGCCAATAAATTGCCCTCCACCTGCTCAGCGATAAACTGACGCGCTGATAGACTGGCGGATTGCTGTTGCAGGGCCAACCGTTGTGCAATCCATTCGGGCAATTGTGGCAGGGGGATTTGGTTGAGCAGTAAGAGTACCCCGGTTTGGCTTAATGCCTCAAACCAAGCGCTACTGTTTAAATCGCGGTCAGGCGCAGGGAGGGTCACGATGACCGTGGTGTCTGTCAGTGGCTGGCTAGCCAGTTGTTGCAGGGCTTTGGCACCTTCGATGCCGGGTTTGCCGCTGGGGAGATGAATTTCTAGGATACGTTGCTCGGCAAACAACGAGCCACTTTGCAAAAACTGGCTGACTTGTGCCCAATTAAAATAGCGCTCTACGGTAAAACTGGCGCGTTCTTGCGCCCCATGTTGACGTGCTGCTGCGCGGATGCGGTCTGCTGCTTCGGTGATAGACAGCGGCTCGTCGCCTGCCAGTACAAACAGATGTTGCACAGGCGGCAGGTGGGCGGCCAGTTGCGCAGCCTGAATACGCATGATTAGTTGGCTTTTTTTAGCGCAGAGAGGCGCCGCAAAATACCATTCAACACATCGACCTGCATGCTTTCGGCCAGCAGTTTTTCTTCTGCTTGTTTAGCCAGCAAGTTGGCGTCGTTATAGGTATAGTCGCGACGGCCTTCCATGGTTAATGGCAGTGCCCAAGTAGGTTCGTCGGCCATTTTGGTACGGTATTGTATGCGGTAATACAACTCAAACTCACGCACCACACCGGTCCCGCTTAAGGACAAAATGCGTCTTTCATTCTCTTCGCGCAACAGCTCCAATTGCAACTCAGCGTCGTCAGCACTCTCTACGACGCGGATGCCTTGCTCTTGTAGCGATTTTTTGAGCGCTTTGTTAATTAACGTGGTGCCTTTGATATGCACGGTTTTAAAAGCAATGGGTGAGGGCTGGCGCAAATGAAACCCGCAGGCTGTCAACGCCAATGCCAGCAACATGGCTGTGATCCATGACAGCGATATCGCCATGGGATTGCTCGCAAATATCCGTGACACGATGCCCTCCTCACCCTCAGTGGTCGATTAAGCCACCACAATATTAATCAGTTTGTGCGGCACGACAATAATTTTTTTCACACTGCCTTCGTTCAAAAACTTTTGTACAAAGTCTTGATTGACGGCGGTGGCCTCAATCTGTTCGCGCGCCATGCTTTTTGGAATACTGATGCTGCCACGTAGCTTGCCATTAACCTGTACCACATATTCGACTTCGTCTTGTAGCAACGCAGAAGTGACAGGCTCTGGCCATGACGCCGACAGAATATCTTCACCCAAGCCCAACTGTTGCCAGACGGCTTGTGTGATGTGCGGCGCAATCGGCGACAGCACGCGTAATAAGATGCTGTAGCCCTCAAACGCCACCGACTGCCAATGTTCTGCCGCTTCTTTTTGCAGTTTTTCCAAGGTGTTCAGCATCTTCATGCACGCCGAGGCCACAGTGTTAAATTGCAAGCGGGCGAGGTCAGCATTGGCTTGTTTGAGCACGCTGTGAATCTCGCGTCTGTG
>JAIXZQ010000045.1 GCA_027489475.1 Methylophilus sp. | reverse complement strand
CCACACCAATCAATGACAGTTTGCGTGTAAAGCCTGCAGACACACCTTGCACCATATTGGCGACCAAGGCACGCGTCGTGCCAGACATCGCGCGCGCATGCTGTGTTTCTTTATTAGCTTTTACCACTAAATTTTCGCCTTCACGAACGACTGAAATATCAGTCGCCAACGCTTGACTCAACTTACCCAAAGGACCGCTTACAGCGATTTCTGAGGCTGAGATCACAACTTCTACTTTCGCAGGAATTGCAATCGGATTCTTAGCAACACGTGACATATTGATTCTCCTTAAGCCACGATGCACAAAACTTCGCCACCAATACCGGCAGCTTGTGCTTTACGATCTGTCATGACACCTTTGGAGGTTGACACGATAGTCACGCCCAAACCGTTCATCACTTTTGGCAAATGTTGGCTGCCTTTGTAAATACGCAAGCCTGGCTTAGAAACGCGCTCAATTTTTTCGATAACAGGGCGGCCAGCATAGTATTTCAAGCTGATGCTCAATACTGGCTTACCATCATTGTTATGCACACTGAAATCGTCGATATACCCTTCGTCTTTCAAGACGTTTGCAATCGCACCCTTCAATTTAGAAGCAGGCATTGAAACGCTCGTCTTGTTCGTACGCTGCGCGTTACGAATACGGGTCAACATATCGGCAATCGGATCACTCATACTCATGTTATATTCCTCCGTTACCAGCTGGCCTTGGTGACACCTGGTACGTGACCAGCCATCATCAATTTACGCAACTCGTTACGTGCGATACCAAATTTACTGAACACACCACGTGGACGACCGGTCAACGCACAACGGTTACGTGTACGTACTGGACTGGAATTACGTGGCAAACTTTGCAATTTCAAACGCGCCGCCATACGATCTTCTGCACTCGCAGATTGATCATTGATTGCAGCAACCAATTCAGCACGCTTGGTGGCGAATTTTTTAACGGTTTCGCGACGCTTTTGTTCGCGTTCTGTCATACATACTTTAGCCATGACTTAACCTCTAAATGGGAAACTAAACGCAGCCAACAGAGCTTTAGCTTCTTCGTCTGTTTTTGCAGTTGTCGTAATGGTGATGTTCATTCCACGCAATGCATCGATTTTGTCATATTCGATTTCGGGGAAAATAATCTGCTCTTTAACGCCCATGTTGTAGTTGCCACGGCCATCAAAAGACTTGCCTGAAATACCACGGAAGTCACGAATACGTGGAATAGCCACAGTAATCAGACGATCGAGGAACTCATACATACGCTCGCGACGCAGTGTCACTTTACAGCCCACAGGATAGTCGTCACGAATCTTAAATGCAGCCACAGATTTCTTCGCTTTAGTCACGATAGGTTTCTGACCTGCGATTTTTTCCATGTCACCCACAGCGTTTTCCATGACTTTTTTATCAGCCACTGCTTCGCCCACACCCATGTTCAGTGTGATTTTTTCGATACGTGGAACCTGCATCGGAGAGGTGTAACCAAATTGCTCTGTCAATTTGGCCACTACTGTATCTTTATAATACTGTTTTAAACGTGCCATATATATTCCTATGCGTCGATGGATTCGCCGCTAGATTTGAATACACGAATCTTGCGACCATCTTCCAGTACCTTAAAACCAACACGGTCAGCTTTTTGGGTAGCGGCGTTAAAGATGGCTACATTAGAGCCCTCTACCGGCATTTCCTTGCTGACGATGCCACCTGTGACACCACGCATCGGGTTAGGGCGTGTGTGTTTTTTCACCACATTCAAACCCTCAACCACTACATGGCCGGTTGGCAAGACGCTTAAAACAGTACCTGTTTTACCTGCATCTTTACCTGTATTCAAAATGACCTGGTCACCTTTGCGAATTTTGCTCATTTGATCGTCTCCAAGCCAATTACAAGACTTCAGGCGCCAGCGAAACAATCTTCATGAAGCGCTCACTACGCAATTCACGTGTTACCGGGCCAAAAATACGGGTACCAATAGGCTCAAGCTTGTTGTTCAACAAGACTGCGGCATTGGCATCAAATTTAACTAACGAACCATCAGGACGACGTACGCCTTTAGCAGTACGCACTACAACAGCGTTGTAGATTTCGCCTTTTTTGACGCGACCACGTGGGGCAGCATCTTTAATGCTGACTTTAATGATGTCGCCAATGCTGGCATAACGACGCTTGGAACCACCCAAGACCTTGATACACTGAACGGAGCGCGCACCAGTGTTGTCGGCTACTTCCAGCCGAGATTGCATTTGAATCATGAGAAATAATCTCCAACTTAATCCGTTATAACCACTACAGCCGCTTGCTTTCGCAATTTCGGCCAATAGACCACGGTCAGTATTGGGGTGCCAGCTACATGCCAACTAAGGCGGGCACCGAAAAGTCCAACATTATACAACCAAAAAAACGCTTATGACAAGCGTTTTCCAGGTTATATGAGTGAAGCGTTATTTTGCTTCGATTTTGCTTACAACCCAAGTTTTAGTCTTGGAGTATGGTCGGCTTTCAGTGATGGTCACTACATCGCCTTCGTTGCATGCATTGTTTTCATCATGTGCATGAAACTTGTTAGATTTAACAACCACTTTACCAATCAGAGGATGTTTAACTTTGCGCTCGACAAGCACAGTGACAGTTTTATCCATCTTGTTGCTTACGACACGGCCAGTCAAACTGCGTACCACTTTCGCTTTTTCAGTCATCATGCCTGTTTCGCTTTCTCAGCCAAGACGGTATTTACACGCGCGATGTCTTTGCGTACTTTACCCAGCTGATCTACCTTGTTCAATTGTTGGGTGGCCAACTGCATACGCAAAGAAAACTGTGCGCGACGCAGCTCAACCAATTCATTATTGAGCTCGTCAGCTGACTTTGCTCTCAATTCAGAAGCTTTCATCGTTACTACTCCTTAACTGCCAATTTGACGGGTCATGAATGTAGTTTCGACTGGCAGTTTGGCAGCAGCCAATCTGAAAGCCTCACGTGCCAGCTCTTCGCTCACGCCATCCATCTCGTACAGCATTTTGCCAGGCTGAATCTGAGCGATGTAGTAGTCCACGCTACCCTTACCATTACCCATACGTACTTCAGCAGGCTTTTTAGAAATTGGTTGATCAGGAAACACGCGAATCCAAACACGACCACCTCGTTTAATGTGACGAGTCATCACACGACGAGCAGCCTCAATTTGGCGCGCAGTCAATCGACCACGGCCGATTGCTTTTAATCCAAACTCACCAAAGCTTACTTTGTTACCGGTAGTCGCAATACCTTTATTGCGACCTTTTTGCATCTTGCGGTATTTCTGTCTAGCTGGTTGCAGCATCTTTAGCCCTCGGCTTTCTTACTTTTTTCTCTGGCTCAGCATCGGTCACTGCAGCAGCGGCAGCGTTATCACCGAAAATCTCACCTTTGAATACCCAAACTTTAATGCCAATGATCCCGTAAGTGGTTGACGCTTCAGCCACACCGTAATCAATATCGGCACGCAATGTATGAAGTGGCACACGGCCTTCGCGATACCATTCTGTACGCGCAATCTCAATGCCGTTCAAACGGCCTGAGCTCATGATTTTGATGCCTTGAGCACCCAAACGCATGGCATTTTGCATTGCACGTTTCATGGCGCGACGGAACATCACACGTTTTTCCAATTGCTGGGCAATGGATTGTGCAATCAATGTTGCGTCCAGCTCTGGCTTACGCACTTCTTCAATGTTCAGATGCACAGGTACGCCCATCAGACCTTGCAGACTGGTACGCAAAGATTCGATATCCTCACCTTTTTTACCAATCACTACGCCAGGACGCGCACTGTGAATTGTGATTTTTGCGTTTTTGGCAGGACGCTCAATGATGATTTTACTCACTGCGGCGCTGGCCAATTTTTTGTTTAAGAACTCACGTACCTTGATGTCGCCTTGCAACATAGCCGGGAAGTTCTGGCTGTTAGAGTACCAACGTGAGGCCCAGTTTTTCTGAACGCTCAAACGGAACCCAACTGGATGAATTTTCTGTCCCATATTATTCCTTTGAGTCACCGACTGTCACATGAATATGACAGGTTGGTTTCGTAATACGACCAGCGCGACCTTTTGCACGTGCACGGATACGCTTCATCACCAAGCCTTTATCCACATAGATTGAAGTCACCTTCAATGTGTCGATATCAGCACCATTGTTATGTTCAGCGTTGGCAATCGCAGACTCAACCACTTTTTTGATAATCTCAGCACCACGCTTAGGGGTAAATGCCAAGATATTCAGTGCTTGATCCACTTTTTTGCCACGCACAAGGTCAGCCACCAAACGCGCTTTTTGCGGAGAAAGGTGTACGCCTTTTAAAACTGCAGTTACTTGCATAATCAGCCCCTTACTTCTTCGCTTTTTTATCAGCCGCGTGACCCTTGAACGTGCGTGTCAACGCAAATTCACCGAGCTTGTGACCAACCATGTTTTCGGAAATCAACACAGGCACATGCTGTCTGCCGTTGTGCACTGCGATGGTTAAACCAATGAAATTTGGCAAAATGGTCGAGCGACGTGACCAAGTTTTAATCGGCTTACGATCGCGACCCGCTACAGCGGTTTCGACTTTCTTCGCCAAGTGTGCATCCACAAATGGACCTTTTTTAATAGAACGTGCCATAGCGATTACCTTACATTTCTCGGACGACGACTTACGCGCATGTTATCAGTACGCTTGTTCTTACGAGTACGATAACCCTTAGTTTTCTGACCCCATGGAGACACTGGGTTCATACCCGCGGCTGTACGACCTTCACCACCACCGTGCGGGTGATCGATTGGGTTCATCACAACACCACGCACTGTTGGACGAACACCACGCCAACGCATCGCACCGGCTTTACCGATAGAACGCAATGAGTGCTCTTCATTTCCAACTTCGCCCAAGGTGGCTTTGCAATCTACATGCACACGACGGACTTCACCAGAACGCAAACGCAACTGCGCGTAAGAACCTTCGCGGGCTAACAACTGCACAGAAGTGCCGGCTGAACGCGCAATTTGCGCACCCTTGCCCGGTTGAATCTCAATGCAGTGAATGGTGCTACCCACTGGAATGTTGCGCAATGGCAAGGCATTACCAGCACGGATAGGCGCTTCTGAACCACTGATCAATTGCGCACCGGCAGCAATGCCACGTGGTGCAATAATGTAACGACGTTCGCCATCGGCGTAGCACAACAACGCAATGTTGGCGGTACGGTTAGGATCGTATTCGATACGCTCTACGGTCGCAGGAAT
>JAIXZQ010000197.1 GCA_027489475.1 Methylophilus sp. | reverse complement strand
TAACGGCACATCTAGGCTGGCCACCTGCTGCATTAACAGCGGTATCTGCGCCTGAATCAGTGCAAGTTCCGCATCAACCACCTCCAGCACCAGTTCATCATGCACCTGCATAATCAGTTTGCTTTGCAAGCGCTCGCGCTGCAGCCAGTCATCCACTGCTATCATCGCCAGTTTAATTAAGTCGGCAGCCGTGCCCTGCATAGGCGCATTGATGGCAGCGCGCTCTGCGCCATTGCGCCGCTGTACGTTGGGGCTGTTGATTTCGGGCACCCACAGGCGGCGGCCAAAATAGGTTTCGACAAAGCCTTGTTGTTTGGCCAACGCGCGGGTGTTTTCCATATAGGCTTTCACGCCGGGGTAGCGGGCAAAATAGCGGTCGATATAGGCTTGTGCCGCACCGCGTTCGATATTCAGGTTTTGCGCCAGACCAAATGCGCTCATGCCATAAATCAACCCAAAGTTGATGACTTTGGCATAGCGGCGCTGTTCGTTGTCGACGGCGGTTTTATCCACGCCAAAAATTTCGGCGGCGGTGGCGCGGTGGATATCGTCATTATTGGCAAAGGCCTGCAACATGCCGGCATCTTGCGATAAGTGCGCCATGATGCGCAACTCAATTTGCGAGTAGTCGGCCGAAACAATATGCCACCCCGGGGGGGCAATAAATGCCTCACGGATACGGCGACCCTCAGCGGTACGCACCGGAATGTTTTGCAGATTGGGCTCTGAGCTGGCCAAGCGTCCGGTAATGGCCACTGCCTGATTGTAATTGGTATGTACGCGGCCCGTCTGCGGATTGACCATGCGTGGCAATTTGTCGGTGTAGGTGGATTTGAGTTTGGCCAGACTGCGATGTTCTAGAATGACTTTGGGCAAGGGGTAGTCCAGCGCCAGTTCTTGCAACACATCTTCATCCGTACTCGGCGCGCCAGAAGGCGTTTTTTTCAGCGGTTTAATGCCCAGTTTGCCAAACAAAATCTCTTGCAGTTGCTTGGGCGAGCCCAGATTAAACGGTTGACCTGCCAAAGTAAAAGCTTGTTGTTCAATCTCAAGAAGACGCAGACCAATTTCATTGCTTTGGCGTTGCAGCATCTGGCTGTCTATCAACACGCCGGTGCGTTCCATGCGCTGCAACACCAGCATGCTGGGCAGCTCGACCTGATGATAGATAAAGCTAAGTTTGTCTGAGGCTTGCACCTGTGGATACAGCGCATGGTGCAGTTGCAAGGTAATATCGGCATCTTCGGCGGCATATTCGCTGGCCACCTCCACTGTCACCTGACTAAAGCTGACCTGCTTGGCGCCTTTGCCCGCCACCTGCTCGTAGCTGATAGGCGTGATGCCTAAATGCCGCTCGCTCAGTTCGTCCATGCCGTGGCCTTTGTGACTTTCAAACACATAGGACTGCAACAAGGTGTCATGCGCGATGCCTTGCAACTGTATGCCGTGGTTGGCTAATACATGCAGGTCATATTTGAGGTTTTGCCCGACTTTTTTAATCTGGGGATTTTCCAGCACGGGTTTTAATGCCGCCAAGGTTTCAGCCAACGGCAGTTGCAGCGGGGCATCAAAATAATCATGCGCTAACGGAATATATACGCCTTCGCCCGCCTGTGTGCTCAATGAGAGGCCGACGATTTTGGCCGCCATCGGGTCTAGCGAGGTAGTCTCGGTATCCACACACAGCAACGCGGCCTGCGCGATTTTTTCTAAACAGCTGTCCAGTTGGGCGCGGGTGAGCACGGTGCTGTACTGCCGTGCTGTGTTGGGGGTGTAGGCAGGTGCGATGGGGTCAGGTTGTACGGACATCGCAGCGGTGCCGTGTTGGCTGGGGTCTGAGGGAGGGTCATCCCCCAATTTATCCAGTTCGCGCTTCCAGCTTCTAAACTCAAAGCGGTCAAACAAGGCCAGCAATTTGGCTTTATCTGGCGGTTGGCTAATCAGTTCATCAAAATGCTCACGGATACCGATATCGCAGCGGATGGTAATCAGGGTGCGCGCCGTCGGGAGCCAAGGCAGCGCTTTACGCAAGTTATCGCCGACCACGCCTTTTATCTCGTCGGCATGGGCAATGAGGTTATCCAATGAGCCATATTCTGTCAGCCATTTCACCGCCGTTTTGGGCCCCACTTTTTCCACGCCGGGGACATTGTCTGCTGTGTCGCCCACCAAACTCAGATAATCGATGATTTGACTGGGTGGGATGCCAAACTTGTTTTCTACGCCCGCCGTGTCCAACACATCATCGGTTTTGCGAAACGCATCACGCATGGTGTTGACCACCGTGATGTGTTCATTCACCAATTGCGTGATGTCTTTATCCCCCGTCGGTATGATTGTGCGTATGCCTTGCTGTTCGGCCTGTTTGGCCAGTGCGCCTATCACATCGTCGGCTTCTACGCCTTCTTCGATAATCAGCGGCCAGCCCATGGCGCGGATGGTCTCAAACAAGGGCTCTATCTGCACCCGCAAATCATCCGGCATGCTGGCTCGGTTAGCTTTATATTCAGGATACAGGTCATCTCTAAAGGTCTTGCCTTTGGCATCAAACACGCAGGCGCTGTAGTCAGAAGGGTAGTCTTTGTGCAGGCGACGCAACATATTGAGCACGCCCTGAATCGCGCCTACCGGTTCATTGGCCGAGTTGCGTAAATCTGGCATGGCATGAAAAGCGCGATACAAATAACTGGAACCATCGACCAGCAGCAGGGTTTTCATAACGACATCTCTAGAATCAAATCAGTCACGTATTTTACGCATTTCAAAGCCACTTCATGTACACTAATTTGCTGTGAATGTTGAAGGAATCTTACGAATGACCACCCCCAAGCTGCCTACCATGGTGGAGCCAGAACTGCTCAATGGCGATGATGCCAGCCATGAATCCTGGCACGCCTTTGAAATCATGGCCGAGTTTGTTGGCGCCACCGAGGCACTCAAAGCCATTACCCCTGCCGTGTCTATCTTTGGCAGTGCGCGCACCCAGCCAGACCATCCGTATTACAAACGCACCGAAGAAATTGCGCGTCTGTTGTCAGACTCAGGCTTTACCGTCATTTCTGGCGGTGGCCCTGGCATTATGGAGGCCGCCAATAAGGGCGCGTTTCCGGGCCGTGGTGCCAGTGTCGGCTTGAATATCAAGCTGCCATTTGAACAGCACGGCAATCCCTATCAAGACATCGGCATCAGCTTTAAGTACTTTTTTATGCGCAAGGTCATGTTTGTTAAATATGCCAGTGCCTTTGTTGTGATGCCGGGTGGCTTTGGCACCCTAGATGAGCTGATGGAAGCCATCACCTTGGTACAGACCGGCAAGAGCCGCAAGATTCCCATTATTTTGGTGGGTGAAGCATTTTGGAGTGGGCTGGTTTATTGGTTGCGTCATACGCTGGTGGCCGAGGGGATGGCCTCGCCTGAAGACATGGAGCTGATACAGGTGATAGACGAGCCGCAGCGCATTGTGGATGCCATCTTTAAGCATTATGAGACCACCGGCTTTGAACTGACGCCAGCCGAGCGCAAGATGCAACTGTATTTATAAGGTCATGGATTCCCAACTGTCGCAAGCAGATCGGCGGCGAGGTCACGGTCTTTGTGAGGCGTCTTTGGGAGAGGTTAGGGTTTATGCTGTGCACTTAGTGCGACTGTAAGTTTATTCTGCGCACGCTGTGCGACTATGCGCGGCTTTTTGCTAGAATAGTCAGACTGCTAAAAGGAGTGCTCCATGCGCGTATGTTTCAAACTGGTGTTGGCCGCTATGGCCCTGTGGCTGTGGTCTTTCAATGCGCTGGCGGCGGCTCCACAAGATGCCGAGCTGCTAGATGAAGTGCCTTCTCCGCCAAAAATCATCGAAGGCCAGCCGATTGACCAACCTAGCGTGAGCAAACGCAAAGACGGTGAAAACGAGGTCGAAGAATACAGCTTGAATGGCGAGGTCTATATGGTCAAAGTCACACCGCCTAGCGGCAAGTCGTATTATCTGCACCGCGAAGACCGAAATGGTAACTGGGTCAATGATGGTCCTACCCGTCCGCTGTCTGTGCCCAAATGGATTCTGTTCCGCTTTTAATCTCCAGCGCGCGTTAACGCGCCGTGTGTCTTCATGTCTGTATTTACCACCTTAAGTTTGGATGAAGTGCGTCAGTGGCTGACGCCTTTTCAAGTCGGCGAGCTGCTGACCTTACGCGGCATCGCGGCCGGCATCACCAATACCAATTACTTTGTCGAAACGACACAGGCGCGCTTTGTGCTGACGGTGTTTGAAAAAAACGACTTTGACGAATTGCCCTATTTTGTCAATTTAATGACCCATCTGTCGCACCATGGTCTGTTGTGTCCACGCCCCATCGTCGATGCCAATGGGGTGGCCTTGCAACGCCTGCATGGTAAGCCTGCTTTGATGGTCAGTTGTTTGCAAGGCACTGATGTCAGCCAGCCCAATTTGACGCAAATCGAAGCGGTGGCGGATACCTTGGCGCGCATGCACCTCGCAGGCTTGTCGTTTCATGCGCAATCGCATAATCAGCGCGGACAGGGCTGGAGGGTCATGACTGCGCAACAAGTGCTGCCTAAATTGGCGCCGGTACAGCAATATTTGTTGCAAGAAGAGCTGGAGTTTCAGCATGGCTTAGACCTGTCAGGGCTGCCGCATGGCGTGATACACGGTGATTTGTTCCGTGACAACGTGCTGTTTGATGGCGACCGCTTGGGCGGCTTTATCGATTTTTATTATGCCTGCCATGATGTGCTGGCCTATGATGTGGCGATTGCCGTCAATGATTGGTGTGTAGACAGCCATGGTGACTTGCAAGACGAAAAATTAGCGGTGTTTATGAATGCTTATCAAGCGGTGCGACCGTTTGTGGCCAGTGAAAAAACCCATTGGCCAGCCTTGTTACGCCGGGCTGCCTTGCGCTTCTGGTTATCGCGGTTGTATGATTTTTATTACCCATTGGCGGGCGAACTCACCCATGCCAAAGACCCCGCCCATTTTGAGCGGATTTTGCTGCATCGGAAAGCACTGACATGATGACCGACACCCCGATTGTAAAAACCACAGAAACCAGCAACCAGCGTGGCATGCGTTGGGTGAGAGAAAGCGTGGCTTTATTTCGCACCCAGCCTCATCTGTGGATGCTGTGCTCACTGGCGTATATCTTTGTGTTTATGGTTTTGCCATCCTTGCCGTTGCTAGGCTTTCTCGGCTTGGTCACGGTGGTGGTGTGGCCAGTGTGTATGGCATGGATAGTCCTGCTGTATCGGCAGGTCGATCTGACGCAAGCGTTTGCGCCCCGCCTGATTTGGCAACAGTTGCAGCCGCATATCAAACCACTGGCCATGTTAGGCGGCAGTTGTTTGATTTATGCGGTACTCGCTACCTATTTATTGAGCAGTGACTTGGCTTATCTGGTGTCGCACGCACCCAGCAAAGTGGGCATGACTGAGTCACAAATGACGCTGTTTATTGAAAACGTGCTGTCGTTTATGGTCAAAGGCCTGCTGCTATTGCTGCCACTGTTTATCGCGACCTGGTTTTCACCCATGCTGATTGCCCTAAACGGCTATCCGCTGGTCAAAGCGGTGAAGTCTAGCATCGCCGGGATGTTGCAATATACCGTGCCTATGGGCGTCTCATGGTTGGTGATGACTGTGGGTATGCTGGTCATCATGCTAGGTTTGGGGCTGGTGATTGGGCTATTAGGCGCCTTGTTGCCCGTGCTGGCGCAACTGCTGATGCCTTTGCTGGTGTTTGCCGCCTTGCTGGCGATTAACGCGCTGATGTTTGCCTTTCAATACATCACTTACAAAGACGTGTTTAAGGCAGCACCATTGGTGACCAGTGCTTAACCCATCGCCCGTCCAGCACGACAGCTTGTAGTCGCGCTTGTCGCTGCCAACCATACTTACAGGCCCTCCATCTTAGGGCCTGTTTTTTATTGCCGTATTTACAAGGTGATTGGTTGACCAAGCTGAGTCGCGCATCGTCTGCCATCAATAGGCTGCCTTATTGCTGCGCAGCGGGTTGCCGAGCTTCTGCTATCCATTGCGCTAACAGTTGTGCCTGTGCAGGCGGTAAGCTGGCCAAGGTTGCGGTCAGTTCTGGGTGAGGCAAGCGTAACCATGCGCGGGTGGCCTGCACGGCGAGAGCATGCTGTGCAGGGGACTGCGGTGTGTGCATGGAAAGTAGAATTATCCAGTGCGCACAGGCGCGGCTTAACGGCATAAAGTGCATGGCTGACTGCACGATGGGCAAGAGTTGCTCGGCATTGTCTGCGCTCGGTTGTACGCTACTTGCCAAAATCATATCAGCGTAGGGCGAGAGCAGGCTGTGATGTTTCACCCATAGCATGTCTGTTACCAATTGTTGTGTATCCGCGGCACTCAAGCTAAGGCGTTGTAATTGCGTGACTTGATGTTCCAGACGCCGGTTGGCTTCTAGCATGGTCAGGCCTTGCCAGAGTGCGACAGCCCACGCTAGCCCTAGGCCTAGCCGACACAGCCGTTGCATAGACACACTGATGGCAGGCCCCTGCCAGCCTTGCGCTTCAGCCGCGCCTAGGCAGATAGCAAACAGCCCTAAAAAATAGCTATACCACAACGGATACTCCAATTGGCTGTGCAACAGCAAGATGGCCAGCACGCCGAGTATCCATGCGGTTTCCCAGCGGAACAAGGCTTGGGCGCGGCATTGACGCAGCCATAGTCCACCAATGACAAGCACCCAAGTCAGGCCCAGCAGCCCTTGCTCAGCCAATAAGTGCAGCCAGAGATTGTGCGCATGCTCAAACAACATGCCTGCCAGATTGCGTGAAGGATCGTCAGCCAGCCAAAAGGAGGTCCAGCGCAATTGGCCGCTGCCTATGCCTAGCCAAGGGTGTTCAAGCCACAATTGCCAGCTGGTTTGCCAGAACTGCCAGCGCAAAGAGGGGCTTCCGGGCTGCATGGCCTGCCAGGCGCGTTGCCATGGCGCATGTATCCAGCCTTCTGGCGTAACCAGTACGATAAGGCCTTGCATCAGGACATACGCTGGCAGACTGAGCAGCGTGAGACGTCGCAACTGGCGGATTGGGCTGGCCTCAGCGGCCTTGGCCGTCAGCATCCAGCACAAGGCAGCAATCAACAACAAATATAACAGCCCAGTACGCGCGCCAGATAAAGACAGCACGACTAAGCCCAGCCCCATGCCCAGCCATAAGACGCGCTGGCCCAGTCGCCGATTGGCAAACAGTACACACAACGACCACAGCGCCAGTGCCGTCAAGTCAGCCAAATGGTTATTTTGGGCCAACAACCCTAAGCTGCCCCAACGCGGCATAGGCAGCGCGACACCAGCGGCCATTGCCCATTGCAGCAGGACAAAGCCGGCATTGACTGCGCCCGCCAGCAGTAGCGCCCATGCCAACACCAGACTCAAACGCGGCAGGCCTAAGTGTAGTCGTAAACGCAGACCCAGTGTGGCCAAGGCGGCAGCCCATAATAGATAGCCTTGTATTAACGGCAGTTGCGGCGCTGGCTGCGTGGGGCTGAACAGCGTTGGTAGGACGTTGAGACCACACAGCCCGATAAACAGCAAGGC